>NZ_JBIAQQ010000010.1:224672-239222 GCF_042889165.1 Streptomyces sp. NPDC002669
TATACGATTTTCCTACCTATCTCACTCGCGGGGCCCCCCGCCGCCCCCGCCCCCCCCCCCCCCCCCCCCCCCCCCCCCCCCCCCCCCCCCCCCCCCCCCCCCCCCCCCCCCCCGGGGGTGCCGGCCGAGGGTTCAGCGCTTGATGAGGTCGGTGACCTCCTCGGCGGCCTTCTTCATTGCGTCCTTGGGCTTTTCCTTGCCCACCAGGACGGCCTGGACCTGCTTGGCCACGGCCTCTTCGATCTGGGCGTTCTGTGCGAACTGCCAGAAGGGGCTGCCGGTGGCCGTGTCGGTGATCTTCTCGGTCCACTGGGTGGTGAAGGTGTCCTCGGCGACCTTCGGGTCGGACAGGCCCGCGGTGGTCGAGGGCGGCAGGGCGCGTTCGGTGAAGTACTGGGTGGTGGTGGCGCGGTCGGAGGTGGCGTGCAGGGCGAACTGTGTTGCCGCGTCCTGGCCCTTGCCCTTGACGATGGCGATCACGCCGCCCCACAGCAGTGCCTGGGGTTTGTCACCGGCGCGCAGCACCGGGCGCTTCATCGGCTGCATCGCGTCGGCCAGGGTCTTGTCCTTGGACTGGGCCGAGGTCACGCCCTTGCCGATGATGGCGTCGTCGTAGAAGGCGGCCTTGCCCTGTCCGAAGAGGGCGCGTGCGTCGAAGCGGTCCACGTCCGCGGCGATCAGTTTCTCGTCGTGCAGTTTCTTGTACCAGGTGACCGCGTCGACGGAGGCGTCGTCGCCGATGGTGACCTTGCTGCCCTCCAGCAGCGTGCAGCCGAAGGTCTGCATCCAGGGGAAGATGTCCTTGAGCTGGGCGACCTTGGTGGCCGCGGCGTAGGGCACGATGCCGCCGCCCAGTGCCTTCAGTTCCCGCAGTGCGCCCTCGAACTCCTCGATGGTGGTGGGGTGCTTCTTGATGCCGGCCTTCGCCAGGAGCTTGGAGTTGGCGATCACACCGATCGAGCCGGTGTTCCACGGCAGGCCGTATTGTTTGCCGTCGTACATGCCGCTGTCCAGTGCCACGTTGGTGTAGCCGCCCTTGAGGGCCACCGGGCTCAGGTCGGCGAGCTTGCCCATCTGTGCCACCGCGGCCAGCCAGGCGATGTCCAGGTGCACCGCGCCGGTGGTCTCCCCGCCGCCGAGCTTGAGGGTGAGCTGGCTCAGGTATTCGTTGTAGGGGTAGGAGACCGCGCGGATCCTGGAGCCCTCTGCCTTCTCCCATGCCTTGATGATCTTCTCGATCGAGGGCTTGGCGGCTTCCTCGTTGAGCGACCAGGAGGTGAAGTCGAAGTCCTTGGACTTCGTGTCGCCTCCGTTGGAGGAGGAGCTCGCGCCGGACGGCGCGCAGGCGCCGAGCACGCCGGCGCCTGCCACGCCGAGCGTGCCGAGGCCGAGCATGCGCAGCGCGCCGCGCCGGCTGATGCCAGAGGTGGTCATGGTGTCTCCATGGATGGGGGAGTGGGCGGAAAGGGGGGGCAAGCAGGTGGGGGGAGGGGTGCGGGGTGCGGGGCCCGCGGGCTTCAGCTCTTGACCGAGCCGGCGGTCATGCCGCCGACGAGGTAGCGCTGGAGGAACATGAAGGCGATGACCACCGGGACCGAGACGACCAGCGAGGCGGCCATCAGCTCGGGCCAGGCGGTCTGGAACTCGCCGATGTAGGTGGAGACCAGGCCGGGGGGCAGGGTCTGCTTCTCCTTGTCGGCCAGTGTCACGGCGAAGATGAAGTCGTTCCAGCCGCGCACGAAGGCGAACAGGCCGGCGGCGATCATCCCGGGCGCGGCCAGCGGCGCCACCACCGAGTGCAGCGTCCGCCACCGTGAGGCGCCGTCGATGGAGGCGGCCTCCAGCAGGGCGTCGGGGATGGTGTCGAAGATGCCCTTCAGCATCCACACGCACAGCGGCATCGTGAACGTGGTGAAGGACAGCACCAGGGCGGTGTACGTGTTCAGCAGCCCGAAGCTGGAGAACACCGCGTACAGCGTCACCAGCAGCAGTGCCTGGGGGAACATCTGGGAGGCCAGTACCAGGTGCATCAGCGAGCGCCGCCCCCGGTAGCGGAACTTGGAGAACGAATAACCCATGTACGTGGCGACCACTACGCTCAGCACGGCGGTGATCGAGGCCACGATCAGGGAGTTGACCAGGTATGTGATCAGCTGCTCGTTCTCGGCCAGGGCCGTGAAGTTGTCGAAGGTGATCTCGGTGGGGATCAGCCTGGGCGGGAACTGGAAGGTCTGCTCGGGGCTGCTCAGGGCGGTGGCCAGCAGCCAGTACACCGGCAGCATGCCGAACGCGCCGATCACCAGGACGGCGCTCCAGGCGGCGATCCGCGAACGCAGCAGGTCCTTGCGGATCCGGCGGCGCGAGGTGCGTCCGGCGGGGGCGGTGCGGGTGCGGTGCCGGCCGGTGTGCGACAGCGGGGTGGTGGAGGTGGTGGAGGTCATCGGGCGTCGCCCTTCCGCTCGGTGATCCGGATGTAGACGACGACCAGGAGCAGCAGGAGCAGCATCCACAGGCCGCCCAGGGCGGTCGCCCGGCCGATGTCGAAGCCCTTGAAGGCGGTCTGGTACACGGCGGTCGCGAAGGTCTCGGTGGAGCCGGCCGGGCCGCCGCCGGTGAGTACGTAGATGGTGTCGAAGTGCTGGAAGTTCCAGATGAACTCCAGCAGCAGCACGATCGAGGCGACCCCGCGCACCTGGGGCCAGGTCACGGCGAAGAAGCGCCGTACCGCGCCGGCGCCGTCCATCGCGGCCGCCTCGTGCAGTTCCCTGGGCACGGTCTGCAGGCCGGCCAGCAGCATCACCATCATCCAGGGGAAGCTCGCCCAGGTCTTGGTGATGATGACGGCGAGCATGGCGGTGCCGGGCTGGCCGAGCCAGGAGATCGACTCCTCGATGATCCCGGCCTTCATCAGGACGCCGTTGAGCACGCCGTAGTTCGCGTTGAAGATCCACATCCACAGGAAGGAGACCACCACCCCGGGGATCACCCACGGGAACAGGAACAGGCCGCGCAGGAAGCCGCTGCCCTTCAGGCCCGAGTTCAGCGCGAGGGCGAGCGCGAAGCCGATCACGAAGGGAAGGATCGTCGCGCCGACGGTGAAGACCATCGTCTGCTTGAGGATCGTGAGGAAGTCGCCGTCCAGCCAGTGCGTGAAGTTCTCCAGGCCGACGAACTCACGGCCCGGAAGCCGCAGGTCCTGCTTGAAGAAACCCGTGAAGAGCGCCGATATCAGCGGATAGATGATGATCGTCGCGAACAGGGCGAGTCCCGGTGCGGTCAGCAGCAGTGCGAACGCGCCGTTGGAGAGCCGCCCGCCGGAGCGCCCGCGGCGCTCGGCGGCTGTGCGGGGGGGTGCGGCCTTGTGAGGAGGTGCGGCCGTACTCATGGATGTGTCCTCTCGAACGGTGCGGGAGCGGTGGTGCGGGGCATGGCACGACGGGCCGCGCGCGGGAGGGCGGGCGCGGCGCGGCCGGGCGCGGGCGCGGAAGCGCCCCGTCCCCTGTCCCGGCCGGGTCCCTGTGTGAAGGCCATGCATGCTCCATTGAACGCAAGTTGCAGCATGCGGGATCGTTCTCCATATCGCGCGACGGCGTCAACCCTTCTGGCTGGCGAAACGCCGGTTCCATAGCAGGACGGCGGCATCGCCGAACAGGTCGAATCCAGCCGTCGGCCCACGGCGACGGCATTGTCGACTGCGCCGGAAATCTACAGCACATCCCACTAGCTGGATAGTGGTTGCACAATATGCATGTGATGTACGTTCAAGGCGCTCCGTTACGCCGGAGAGTACCCGAGCTTCACACCAAGGAGGCCGCCCCGTGCGGGAAGAAGACGCCCACTACGACATCGCCGTCATCGGCGGCGGCCTGGCCGGCACCTGCGCGGCCATCGCGGCCGCCCGCCTCGGCCGACGCGTCGCCCTGGTCAACAACCGGCCCGTCCTGGGCGGCAACGCCAGCAGCGAGATCCGCGTCTGGGTCTGCGGCGCCACCGCACACGGCGTCCACCGCTGGGCCCGCGAGACCGGCATCATGGGCGAGCTGTACACCGAGAACCAGTACCGCAACCCCGAAGGCAACCCCTACTACTGGGACCAGGTCGTCCTCGACGCCGTACACGCCGAACCCAACATCGACCTCTACCTCAACACCGACGTACGGGAAGCCCACGCCACCGGCCCCGACGACGCACGCCGGATCCACTCCTGCACCGGCTGGATGATGGGCTCCGAACGCCGCATCACCTTCCACGCCCGGCAGTTCCTCGACTGCACCGGCGACGGCCTCCTCGGCCACCTCGCCGGCGCCCACCACCGCATCGGCCGCGAGGCACGAACCGAATTCGGCGAACCCTGGGCCCCCGAGGAAGCCGACGGAGCCCTCCTCGGCTCCACCATCCTCTTCCACACCAAGGACACCGGCCGCCCCGTCAAATTCGTCCCCCCCGCCTACGCCCGCGACCTCACCACCACCCCCATCCTGCGCAACCGCGTCCTGCGCACCGGCGACAACGGCTGCGACTACTGGTGGATCGAATGGGGCGGCGAACTCGACACCGTCCACGACAACGAACGCATCCGCGACGAACTCCAGGCCGTCATCATGGGCATCTGGGACCACATCAAGAACTCCGGCCAGTTCCCCGACGCCGAGAACCTCACCCTCGAATGGGTCGGCAGCCTCCCCGGCAAACGCGAATACCGCCGCTTCCTCGGCGACCACGTCCTCACCCAGCAGGACATCCTCGAACAACGCCAGTTCACCGACCGCGTCGCCTTCGGCGGCTGGTCCGTCGACCTCCACCCCGCCCAGGGCATGTACGCCGACGAACCCGGCGCCCGCCAGCGCTACGCCGACGGCATCTTCCACATACCCCTGCGCTGCCTGTACTCCGCCAACGTCACCAACCTCCTGTTCGCCGGACGCAACATCTCCGCCACCCACATCGCCTTCGGCGCCACCCGCGTCATGGCCACCTGCGCCACCCTCGGCGAAGCCGCCGGCACCGCCGCAGCCCTGTGCACCGCCCAGAACCTCACCCCCCGCGAACTGGCCACCCAACACCCCGACCTGGTCCGCCGCACCCTCCTGCGCCAGGACGCCTCCGTCATCGGCCTCGCCGACGACGACCCCGACAACCTCGCCCGCACCGCCCGCGTCAGCGCCTCATCGCACCAAAACCGCCTGGCCGCCCAACCCGCACCCACCACCCCCGGCGAGCCCTGCCCCCTCACCCGCGACCTCGCCCTGCTCCTCCCGGTGGACCCCGCACTCGACACGGTCGACCTGCTCGTCCACGGCGCCCCCGGCCAGGCCCGCGAACTGACCGTGGAACTGTGGAGCACCGGCCGCCCCGAGAACGCCGTGCCCACCGACCACCTGCTCACCACCACCGTGACCGCACCGGCCGACGGCCCCCACTGGGTCACCGCCCGCCTCGACCACCACCCCGACACCCCCCACAACGCCGTCCTGATCGTCCGCGCCTGCCCGGACACCGCCCTGGTCCTGCTCCCCGAACGCACCGACGGCGTCCTCGCCCTGCGCAGCAAGGCCGAAGGAGACGCAGCCGTCGACCACGACATCCCCGAGGAGGACGGCCAGCTCGTCCTGGAATGGCAGGCCCGCGGCCTGCGCCGCCACACCTTCGCCTTCCGCGCCGCCCCCGACACCACCGCCTTCCTGCCCCAGCGGGCCGTCGGCGGATACCAGCGCCCCTACAAGGGCCCCCAGATGTGGTCCTCCGCCCCCCTGCCCGACCCCGGCCGGGCCGAACAGTGGCTGCTCCTGGAATGGGACCACCAGCAGCAGCTCACCGAGACACGCGTGGTCTTCGACGACGACGTCGACGAATACCTCAACAACCTGCACCGCCACCGCACCCCGTTCGAGATCATGCCGGAACTGGTCCGCGACTACCGCATCCAGAGCCGCGAGCCCGACGG
Organism: Streptomyces sp. NPDC002669; assembly: GCF_042889165.1. NCBI lineage: Bacteria > Bacillati > Actinomycetota > Actinomycetes > Kitasatosporales > Streptomycetaceae > Streptomyces > Streptomyces sp. NPDC002669. The sequence goes on from NZ_JBIAQQ010000010.1 coordinate 230,617, forward strand.
CACCTGGCACACCCTGCTCACCGTGACCGGCAACCGCCGCCGCCACCGCGTGCACCACCTCGAAGGCACCGACGGCAACCCCGTGCGCACCGACGCGCTGCGCCTGGTCGTGGACGCCACCCACGGGGCACGGCACGCCCACGTGATCGCGTTCAAGGCCTACGGCGCGTAACGGGCAGACGGAAAAGAAAGAAGGGGGGGAAGGCCGCAGGGCCTTCCCCCCCTTCTGCGAAGCGCGCGGGGCAGGGGCGGATCAGAGGGCGCCGAGCGCCTGGCTGATGACGTCGGCGGCCTCGATGACCTCACGGGTCAGGGCCGGCCGCTGCCCCTCGGCCTCGTCCCGGCCGCCCAGCAGGGAGGTGGGCCCCCACAGGGAGATCGCGGCGACGACCTCGCCCGAGGCGTCCCGGACCGGCGCGGCGAGCGAAGCACGCCCCAGGGCACGCTCCTCGGCCTCCACGGCATACCCGGTGCGCCGCACGGTGTCGATCTCGCCGTCCAGGAGGTCATGGCTGGTGGTCGTGTACTCGGTGTGCGCCGCCAGCGGCTCGGGAAGCAGCCTGCGGCGCTCCTTGGGCGCCAGCCCGGTCAGCAGGCACTTGCCGATGCCGGTGGCGTGCAGCGGGGCGCTGTGCCCGGCCTGCGTGTACGACTTCGGGGCACGGGTCCCCTCGAAGTTGCACAGGAACATCAGCTCGGTGCCGCGGCGGATGGCGACGTTCGCCCCCAGCCCGGTGCGGCCGGCGAGGTCCTGGAGGACCATACGGGCGGCCCGGTGGACGGGATGGCGGTTCAGGGCGGTGGCGGCGAGCGGAAGCATCCCGAGGCTGAGCCGGTAGAGATTGCTGACCGGATCGCGCTCGACCATGTCCAGGCGCTCAAGGGTGGACAGGAGCCGGGACGTGGTGGAGGAGCCCAGCCCGGTCAGCTCGGCGACATCGGAGACACGCAGTTCAGCACGGCCGGAGTCGAGTGCGCGCAGCACCGAGACCGCTCGTTCGACACTCTGGTTCGTACCGGCGTCGGCCGACCGAGTAACCATGACCCTCCTCATTTTGCAAATCGCTTGCACAATCTGCATCAGCATACCGTGCCGGTCCCGCACCGTTCCTGAAAACCACCGACCCGCAGCCGGAACAAATACCGCCCCCGCCCCCCGCCCACAAGCCCCCCACCACCGCACACCCCACCGACACCACCGGCACACAACACCCCCGCCCCACAGGCCCGGACCCCGCCACGGAACACCCCTTCACCCCCACCCCTCACCCCCGCCCCCCGAACACCTCCACGAGCCGGTCGAACAGAACACCCGCACAAGGATGGGGATCACGACGCGGCATCAGCACATGGACACCCCGCCTCGGAGGATCCACGAGCGCCACCGCCACGACATCCGCCCGCAGCGCACCGGCCAGCACCCCCGGCACCAGCGCGATGGCATGACCCGTCGCCACCAGAGCCAGCTTGCCGGGCAGATCCGCCGCCGCGAGATCGATCCGGACCCCCACCCCCGCACGGGCCGCATGCCGGCGCAACAACGCCGCCGAACCGTCGTTGTCCTCGGCCCAGACCTCCCCGGCCAGCGCCCGCACGTCCACCGGACCCCGCCCGGCCAGCGGATGCCCCACGGGCAGCACCACGACCATCTCGTCCAGCCCGAGCAGCCGGCGCTCCACCCGCACATCCCGCACCAGCCCCGGCGGCGCATCGGTGACCACGGCGACATCCAGATCACCGGCCACCACCCGCTCGTGCAACTGCGCACTCAGCCCGGGCAGCAGACTCCACCGGACGGCCCTGGACTCCAGCAGCCCCCCGATGGCCTGCGGCACGATCCCCGCCGCCAGCGAAGGCGTCGCACCCACGGCCAGCAGCCGGCCGGACACCCCCTCCCGCACATCACGCACCGCCCGCACCGCCCGCTCCGCCTCATTGAGCACCACCAGGGCATGACGACAGAACACCTCACCGGCCGCAGTGGGACGCACCCCGCGCGCATGACGCTCCACCAGCACCACACCGAGCCGCTGCTCCAGCCCCGCGATCTGCCGGGAGACCGCCGACTGCGTGTGATGGAGCTCGGCCGCCGCCGCCGACAGCGACCCCAGCCGGCACACACTCACAAAAGTCCGCCACACCGTCAGATCCACCACGCCAGTATGCCCACCAGCCATGCGAGTTGCGCATGCCGGCCCTGCGAAACCCGCGCTTGTCGCAGCCCCACCGGTGCACGACCCTGACACCCATGACCACACCGCACACCGTCGCCGTCCTGGGCCTGGGCCGCATGGGCAACGCCCTCGCCACCCGCCTGACCGCCCGGGGCCACGACGTCATCGGCTGGACCCGCTCCGGAAAAAACCCGGCCGCACACCGCACGGCCGGCGACCCGAACGACGCCGTCGCCGAAGCCGGCCTCGTACTCCTGGCCCTCTTCGACGGCCCGGCCTGCCGACACGTCCTCGACACCGTCCGCCACTCACTGCGCCCGGACACCATCGTGCTGAACACCAGCACCATCGCCCCCGCCGAAGCAGCCGAACTGGCCCTGCGGACAGGCCCCTCCTACATCCACGCCCCCGTACTCGGCTCCGTACCGGCCGCCACCGCCGGCACCCTGCACCTCCTCACCGCAGCCCCCCAGGACACCCTCGACCGGGCCCGGCCGGTCCTGGAAACCCTCGGCACCCCCCTGCGCGTCGACGACGCCCGCACCGCCGCCGCACTCAAACTGATCGCCAACAACAGCCTCGCCGGCGCGGTTTTGGCACTGCGCGACTCACTGCGCCAGGCCGACGCCCTCGGCCTGCCCCGCAACCAGGTACTGGACATCCTCGAACTCGGCCGGCTCGGCGCACTGGCCGGCCCCAAACGACCCCTCCTCACCGGCGAACCGGCCACCACCCCCGCCGAGTTCACCATCGGCGCACTGACCAAGGACATGAACCTGCTGGCCGCCGCCTCGAACACCCCCCTGCGCAGCGCGGCCGGCCTCGCCCACACCCCCGCCGACCCCGAAGCCGACATCGCCGCCGCAGCCACGGCCCCCGCCGCACCCGCCGCCGTGCTCGAACCCCTGCACGCCTACATCCGCACCCACGCCACCGGCGACCCCGCCCACCTCCACGACGCGTTCCTGCCCACCGCCCGCATCGAGGGAATCCGCGACGGCGCCTTCGTCTCCTGGCCCCTGAAGGACTACCGCACCCTCTTCCCCGGCCACCCCGCCCCCGACGAACCGGCCCGCACCCGCCGCATCGACACCCTCGACGTCCACGGCACCGTCGCCACCGCCACCATGACCCTCTCGCACGGAACGGACACCTTCACCGACATCTTCCTGCTGGTCCGCACCGACAACGGCTGGCGCATCGCCAACAAGGCATACCACCGCAGCCCCTGACGGAACCTCACACCGCCTCCGCCACGCGGCTCACACACCCCCGCGCGCCCTGCCGTGCACCGCGTCCAGCGCCAGGGACAACAGCCGGCGCGCCTGCCCGGCATCCTCGTCACCGGCCGTGGACAACGCGATCCCCACGACGAGCCGCACCAGGTCCCCGGCCGTCAGATCCGCACGGGCACTGCCGGTCTGCTGCGCCCGGCCCAGCAGACCGGCCGCCGCCTCCAGGATCGGCCGGTGACAGTCGAGATCCGGCGCGCCGGACCCGTCGAGCAACAGCACACTGCCCATCCCCTGATGGGCACGGGCATGGGACAAGAACGCCTCCAGCCACTGCTCCAGGGCCTCGTCGGCACTGCCCGAGGCACCCAGCCGCTCCGCCCGTGCGCACAGCACCCCGACCCGGTCCCGCAGCACCGCGGTCAGCAGGGCCTGACGGTTCGGGAAATGCCGGTACAGGGTTCCCGGCCCCACACCGGCCCGGCGGGCGATCTCGTTGAGGGAGGCCCCCGGGCCGTTTGCGGCGAACACCTCGTACGCGGCGGCCACCAGGCGCTCCCGGTTCAGGAGCGCGTCCGTGCGCCTCGCGGATCGGGCGCCGCCCTGTCCCGTCGTCATCGCCCCGCCTTCCGGTCCACACCCCCGCTGGCCATGCGGAGAGGTTCTCCGTATCGTAGCGGGCGCCAACCGGAGAACCTCTCCGGTACGGATGGGGGGACACCCATGCCCAACAGCACACCACCGGCACTCGGCCGAACCGGAATCTGGACCTTCGCCTACGAACGGCACCCCGCCACCCTGGTACGGGAATCAGCCGCCGAGATCGAGGAACTGGGCTACGGAGCCCTCTGGTACGGAGAGGCCTTCGGCCGCGACACCGTGGGACAGGCCTGGCTGCTGCTCTCGGCGACCCGCCGCATCACCGTCGCATCCGGCATCGCGAACATCGCCTTCCGCGAACCCGTGACCACCGCCGCCGCGACCCGCACCCTCGGCGAGGCATTCCCCAAACGCTACGTCCTGGGCCTGGGCGGACACCGCGTCGACGACACCGTCCACACCGTGGACGGCTACCCCGTACCGGCCCGCGGCAGAGCCGTGACCACCATGCGCTCCTACCTCGAAGCCATGGACGCCTCACCCGCCCACGGCCCCGACCCGGACCCGGCCCCGCCCCGCCTCCTGGCCGCCCTGGGCCCGAGAATGCTGAAACTGGCCGCCGAACGCACCTGGGGCGCACACACCTACTTCGTACCCGTCGAACACACCGCACGGGCACGCCGGATCATGGGCCCCCACGCCTGCCTCGCGGTCGAACAGGCCGTCGTGCTCGACCACGACCCCGACCGGGCCCGGGAAGTGGCCACCGCACACGTCGCCGGATACCTGGCGGCCCCGCACCAGCAGGCGAACATACGCCGGCTCGGCTTCGGGGACCAGGACATCACCGGCGGCCCGAGCCGCCGCCTGGTGGACGCGATCGTCGCCCACGGGGACACCGAAACCATCCACCGACGCGTACAGCAACACCTGCAGGCCGGAGCCGACCACGTCTGCCTGCAGGTACTGACCGCCGACCCGACCGGACTGCCCCGACGAGAATGGCGCGAACTCGCCCCCGCCCTCACACCCCGCCCGGCCACCAGAAACGAACGACACCGCCCCCTTCCGGCCGGTGGCGGACCGGACACCGCCGGGGCAGGCTCACACCCATGACCTCATCAGTGATACAGAACGTGGCGATCGACTGCGCCGACGCCCACGAACTGGCCCTGTTCTGGAGCCGCGTACTCGACAGCCCCCTGCACCCGGAAGCCGAACCCGGCACCCCGGAAACAGCGGTGATGCCGCCCCAGGGCCCGCTGCTGTACTTCAACCAGGTACCGGAACCCAAAACCGCCAAGAACAGAATCCACCTGTGCCTGCGCCCGGAGACCTCGCGCGAAAAGGAGGTCGAGCGCCTCCTCGGCCTCGGCGCCACCCTCGTCACCGACCGCCGGGAACCCGACGGCACGGGCTGGGCCGTCCTCGCGGACCCCGAGGGCAACGAGTTCTGCGTCCTGCGCAGCGCCGCCGAACGCGCCGCGACATCCGCGCCCGCGGGCTGAGCACGCGGGCGCGGGCCGGGGGAAAGCCGGGTGGCTGCGGGGTCAACTCCCTGGGCGGGGCGGCCCGGTCGTGGTCGGGTTCCCCGGCCGGGCGGGCGACCGGGCCGCCGGGAAGGCGGTGACGGGACCGGCCGGCCGGGGAGCGGGGGGCTGGAGTCCGGGCGGCGGGCCTAAGGGCTGTCCCGTAATCCCCGGCGGGCGCACGACGACACCTACTTCCCCAAGCTCTCGGCTGCGCTCGAGCAGGGGAGACCCCACTCCTCGCTGCGTTGTCGGAACGTCCGAATACATCCAGTATGCGGACGCCCCTCCGCCTTGCGATGCACCGCATCTGACGCCGTGCGCTGATCCACCGGGGACTACGGGACGGCCCTTAGCCGGTGACGAGCGCGACCAGGAAGCCGTCGTAGCCCTTGGATCCGACGGTCTGGAGCGCGGTGGCCTCCAGGCGGGGGTCGGCGCCGACCAGTTCGGCGAAACGGCGCACGCCGTCCACCCGCGCGTCACCGGTGTCCGGGGAGACCACCGCGCCGTCGCGCACGACGTTGTCCCCGACGATGAGGCTGCCGGGCCGGGTCAGACGCAGGGCCCACTCCAGGTACTCCGGGTTGGACGGCTTGTCGGCGTCGATGAAGACCAGGTCGAACGGCTCCGTCCCCCGCTCCCGCATCTCCTGCGCCAGCTGCGGCAGGGTCTCCGCGGCCCGCCCCTCGCGCACGTCGACCACATGGCCGAGCCGGGCACGGGCGATGCTCGCGGCAGCGGTCGCCGCACACACCGGGTCCGCCTCCAGCGTCACCAGGCGCCCGCCCTCGGGGAGCGCGCGGGCCAGCCAGATGGTGCTGTACCCGCCGAGCGTCCCGATCTCCAGCACCCGGCGGGCGCCCCCGAGCCGGGCCAGCAGGTGGAGCAGCTTGCCCTGGTTGGGGGCCACCTCGTGCGCGGGAAGACCTGCGGCGACGGAGCTCTCGCGGGCGGCGGTCAGCGCCTCGTCCTCCTCCACCAGATGCCCGTTGAAGTAGGTGTCGACAGCCGACCAGGTATCCTGCGACATAGTGAGTTCCTTTTCGATACTTACTGCCTGACCAGTGCGAACACTACACTTCCCGGGGTCGCGGCGAACTTGTGGGCAACCGCGGCAGCCCGCATGCGGCCGTCAGGCGGGCGCCGGGGCGGGGACCTTGCGGGCGCTGCCGGTCTCGCGGAGGAACAGCAGGCCGGTGAGCGCGACCAGTGCCGAGGTCAGGCCGTGAATGCCGAACGCGGCGGCGGTGGAACCGTGGTGGGCCAGGACGTTGATCATGTCGCCGAACGGGGCGACGGCCTCCATCAGCAGGACCCAGCCCAGGGCGCGGCGGTGGCCCGTCACCAGCAGGGCGCCGATGACCAGGCCCATCGACAATTCACGGATGCCCTTCATGACGAGGAAGCCGCCGCCGTCGCCTTCGGGCCAGCTCGGCAGGCCGACACCGGGAGCGGATGCCCCGGGGGTCAGGATGAAGGACAGCCCGAGGTAGAGGACGAACAGGGTGCAGGCGATGGCCAGGGCGTTGTTGGCGTTCTTCAGCGACATGGTGCTTCTCCTTCGGAGTTCGGGGGCGGGTCCTCCGGCGGACCCGGCGACCCGGCATGGTGCGGATGCGTGACTGCCCGGGGGAGGGGGGCAGGGCTTCTTGGGCTGCGGCTGCCGCGCTCCGGGTGCGCGCCGGCTGCCGGGCGGATGGGCCCGTGGCCTCAGAGGAGGGCGGTGACCAGCAGGGCGAAGGCGGCGACGAGGACGGCGACGCGGACGTAGTGCCGGCGCTCCCAGCGGTTCACCTGCTCCTTCCAGTCCTCGGGCCGGTTCTCGGGGGTCCAGGTCTTGTTCCGGTTGTTGATCGGGACGAGCAGCAGGACCGACATGGCCACGCTCAGGAGCAGAAGCGCGCCGGCGGTGACGAGGAGACCGGTGCCGGGGTGGTGCCACCCGGTACCGGCCCGGATGCCGACGAGGGCGAGCGAGCCGATGTACCAGAACGGCATCACGGCGCCGAGCATCCGCCCCCCGTGGGCATGGCCGAGCTGGCGGCTGTCCTCCGGGAGGGCGTTGAGGATCGGGCCGATGACGAAGGCGACGGAGAACTCCACCCCCACCATCACGCCGACTGTCACGGTGGTGACGATCTCGAGCGCATCGAGCATGGTGATCCTCCCGGGATCTAGCGTTGCTAGCCAGTGAGTCAACGCTAGTACTGCTGCCGCTCGTATGTCTAGCGGTGCTAGGATCGGATCATGTCGGTACAGGAACGCAAGCGGCGCGAACGAGCCGAGCGCGAACGCCTCATCGTGGCGACGGCCCGCGAACTCGCCGAGCAACAGGGCTGGGACGCGGTCACCACCCGCCGCCTCGCCGAACGCATCGAATACAGCCAGCCCGTCCTCTACAGCCACTTCCGTGGCAAACGCGAGATCATCGGCGCCGTCGCCCTCCAGGGCGCCACCGAAATGGCCGCAGAAGTACGGGCCGCAACCGCCGCCGCGGACGGCCCCCGCGAGCGGGTCACCGCCCTCGCCCGCACCTACCTCGACTTCGCCGCACGCAACCCGGCGGTCTACGACGCCCTCTTCCAACTCGACGGCGGCCTCGCATACGCACAGGAAGAAACCCCGGAACCCCTCAAGGACGCCTTCGCCGCCCTGCAGGAGTCCCTCGAAGGAGCCGCCGGCAACGGCACCGCCCCAGGACTGTTCACCGAGGTGTTCTGGGCATCCCTCCACGGAGTGGCGACCCTGACCCGATCGGGACGACTGCCCCCGGAAGACACCGAACAGAGAGTGCAACTACTGGTGGACCGACTCGCCATGACCTGACACACCCCGCCCGACAGAACACTGTTCCGATCGGAACACAAAAGCCTTCGACGCCAAAGCCGCTTGAAACGGCGCCCTCGGGCGAGGAAGGGTCTGTGACCATGGAGTACTTCTGCTACCACCGAGACCGGCCGGACTCCCGCGCACTGCGCGAGGAACTGCTGGAGAGGCACTGGTCCTACATGGACCGGTACGCCAAGGAACTGATCGCCCGGGGCCCGACCTTCGCCGACGACGGTGAG
>NZ_JBIAQQ010000011.1:0-235871 GCF_042889165.1 Streptomyces sp. NPDC002669
ACCCGGAAGCTAAGCCTTTCAGCGCCGATGGTACTGCAGGGGGGACCCTGTGGGAGAGTAGGACGCCGCCGAACAATCATTCCGGGAAAGCCCCGCACCATAGGTGCGGGGCTTTTCTGCGTTCACCACCCGATACCGCCTTCCGGCGGTTTCCGGGCGGGGTACGACACCGGGGCCGGGACGTGCCGGGTGGGGGCCGCGAATAGCGTTTGCGCAGGTCGGACGGCAGGGGCAGGATCGGCGGATGGATCATGTGATGCGAGTAGTGCGTGCCGACGAATGGGAGCGGGTCAAGGAGTTGCGGCTGGCCGCGCTGCGGGATCCGGTCGCGGACATCGCGTTCCTGGAGACGTACGAGCAGAGCCTGGCCTGTTCCGACGAGTTCTGGCAGGAACGGGCGCGCAACGCTTCCGAGGACGGGAGCGGTGATGTGCGGCAGTTCGTGGCCGTGGCGCCCGACGGGCGGTGGGAGGGCAGCGTCACCGTGCTGATCGAACGGCCGGACGCGGAGGCGCGGTTCGGGGAGGGGGCCGGGGTGAACCAGGCGCATGTGGTCGGCGTGTTCGTACGGCCCGAGGCGCGTGGCGGGGGCCTGGCCGAGGAGTTGTTCCGGGCCGGGATGGACTGGGCCTGGTCGTTGGAGGAGCCGCGGATCGAGCGGGTGCGGCTGTACGTGCACGAGGACAACCTGCGGGCTGCGGCGTTCTACCGGCGGATCGGTTTCGTGGCGACCGGGCGGTCGGTGCCGATGCCGGGCGACCCGTCCAGGCGCGAACTGGAGCACGCGGTGGACCGGGCGGGGCGGTGAGGCCGTCGGCCGGGGTCAGTGCGAGACGGTGAGCTCCTGGGGCCAGCGGGCGCGGGCCTGTTCGCGGGAGCGGAGGAGGACCAGGGCCGGCAGGCCCATGGCCTGACCGTTCGCCAGCAGTTCCGGGAGTCGGGGGAGCGGGGCCACGGCGGCGACGTCGTCGAGCACGAGCGTCATTGGTGGGTCGAGCCGGCCGTCGGTCGACCGTGCGGCCGAGCGGCGGCCGTGCTCGACCACGTATGAGGCGAGTGCTGTGAGCAGGGGCATGGCCCCTGGCCCCGAGCGGGGGTCCTCGATCGGCTCACCCACCACATAGAGGGTGCCCCCTTCGGCCACGAAAGATTCCAGCACCAGCGAATCGGCACGGTTCGGCGTGCATGCCTCGCGGATGTGGACCGAGGAGAGCGCGGCGAAGGCGCGTACCGTCAACTCCTGTGCCATCTCCCGGCGTTCGGGGTGGGAGGTGAGTGCGGACTCCAGCAGCCCGGCGAACCCGGAGGCCGCCTTGGGGTGCGTACGGAGCAGGCGCACCGGCTCGTGGGCGCTGTTGCCGAGGGCCCAGCGATGGACCTGGCGGAAGGGGCGGCCGTCGACGGCGGCGGCGTGCAGCCAGCACCGCAGGAGTGTTTCGGCGGTGTCGGCGGTCGCCGCGTCGATACGGGCCTGCGGCCGGACAGGGGCCAGCAGGGCGGTGGAACGGGCGGCGGCGGTCTCGGGCTGCTCGCAGCCGGCGGTGGGGGACCAGTGCAGCCGGGCGGGAGTGTCGCAGAGGTGGCCCGGGTCGTAGACCAGCACCGGGCCGAGCTTGGCGCGGGCGTCCTTCGTCTCGGCCCAGACGGTCGGGTCGGAGGTGATCACGAGCGCGGGTCCGTCGGCCTCGCGGATGGCGTGGACGGCGGCGGGGCGTCGGGTGGCGGCGGGGCCGTAGACGACGAGGGGCGTACGGGGGGAGGGGAGCGCGGACAGGCCGGCGGCCGTGGTGGCTGTGGTGGTTGGGGGGCCTGCGGGGGTCGGAGGTGCTGGAGTGGTGGGGTGGTGGGCGTCGGTGGACTCGTGGAACGCCGACAGCGGTTTTGTGACCTCTGCCGCCTTTGCGGTCCCTGCGGTCCCTGCGGTCCCTGCGGTCCCTGCGGTCTCCTCGGCCTCTTCCGGTCCCGTGCTCGTGGGCCTTCGCGGGTCCTGGAGGGCGGTCGGGGCGGGGTCTTCGGGGTGCTGCCGCTGCTCCCGGCCTCGGTCCCGTCCGCGGCTTTTCTCCTGCTTGTGCCGCTTCTGCTCCAGGTACGCGTTCCGCTGCTGTTCCCGCTGCTCCAGGCGTTCGGCGCGCTGCCCGGCCCGTACGACCCGCCAGCGGGCCAGTGCGCCCAGGACGAACACCGTCAGTACCAGCAGCACCATCAGTTCGCCGATGAACAGGCCCCAGAAGAGCCCGTAGCCCGAGAGTTCGCCCGCCGGGGTGTTCGGCCAGGCGGCCGGGAGGTCGTGCGGCGCGGTGACGAGCCGGCGCAGCGCGAGAGGGGTCTCGGGGAGCGTGACCCCCTCGGGCCAGGCGCCGTGCGCGAACAGTCCGGCCAGGCCGGTGGCCGTCCACATCAGCAGTGTCAGGGCGAGCAGGAAGCCCAGCAGGCCGATCAACAGACCGTCCGGAATGCCGCCGCCGGTGCGTTCCTCGGCGCGTCCCGCCATCGTCAGGCCACCGTTGACTCGGACGACTCGTTCAGCCGTTGTTGGCGTTCGATCCGTGCGGCGCGTTCCTCCGCCTCCAGGTCGGCGGCGCGCACGTCGTCCGGGAGGAGTTCGGCCGCGGAGGACTCGGTCATCGCGCGGTCGGTGAAGACGAGGGGGCGTTCGGCCTCGGTGATCAGGTGTTTGACCACCTGGACGTTGCCGTTGACGTCCCAGACCGCGATGCCCGGGGTGAGGGTCGGGATGATCTCGACCGCCCACCGGGGCAGGCCGAGGACCCGGCCCGTCGCTCTGGCCTCGTCGGCCTTCTGGGCGTAGATCGTCCGGGTCGACGCCATCTTCAGGATCGCCGCGGCCTCGCGGGCCGCCGCCCCGTCGACGACGTCGCTGAGGTGGTGGACGACCGCCACGAACGACAGGCCGAGGCGTCGGCCGAACTTCAGCAGGCGCTGGAAGAGCTGGGCGACGAAGGGCGAGTTGATGATGTGCCATGCCTCTTCCACCAGGAAGATGCGTTTTTTCCGGTCGGGCCTGATCCAGGTGTGCTCCAGCCAGACGCCGACGATCGCCATCAGGATCGGCATCGCGATGGAGTTGCGGTCGATGTGCGAGAGGTCGAAGACGATCAGCGGGGCGTCGAGGTCGATGCCGAAGCTCGTGGGGCCGTCGAACATGCCGCGCAGGTCGCCGTCGACCAGGCGGTCCAGAACGAGGGCGACGTCCAGGCCCCAGGCCCGTACGTCGTCTATGTCGACGTTCATCGCCTCGGCGGACTCGGGTTCCGGGTGGCGGAGCTGCTCGACGATGTCGGTCAGGACCGGCTGCCGGTCGGTGATCGTCTCGTTGACGTAGGCGTGGGCGACCTTCAGCGCGAAGCCGGACCGCTCGTCCAGGCCGTGGCCCATGGCGACTTCGATGATGGTGCGGAGCAGGGCGAGCTGGCCGGTGGTGGTGATCGAGGGGTCGAGCGGGTTGAGCCGGATGCCGCCGTTGAGCGCGGAGGTCGGGTCGAGGCGGATCGGGGTGAGGCCGAGCTCCTGGGCGATGAGGTTCCACTCGCCGACGCCGTCCTCGCCCTGGGCGTCCAGGACGACGACCTGGCGGTCGCGGAAGCGGAGCTGGCGGAGCACGTAGGTCTTCTCCAGTGCGGACTTGCCGTTGCCGGACTCGCCGAGGACCAGCCAGTGCGGGGCGGGGAGCTGCTGCCCGTACAGCTGGAACGGGTCGTAGATGTAGCCCTTGCCGGAGTAGACCTCGCGGCCGATGATCACGCCGGAGTCGCCGAGGCCGGGGGCCGCGGTGGGCAGGTAGACGGCCTGGGCCTGGCCGGTCGACGTGCGGACGGGCAGGCGGGTCGTCTCCACCTTCCCGAAGAGGAAGGCGGTGAAGGCCTCCGACAGTGCGGACAGCGGGTCTCGCATGGCGTGACCGACCTCCCTCTCGTTTCTCTCGGTCGTCGTCCGTGGGTGGCGGACGGTGGTGATGGCCGGTGACCGGCGGTGGGGCCGGTCCGACGGGTGGTGCCGGGTGGTGGTCGTGGTCGGTGGTCAGCGGCGGATGCCGGTGGCGAACGGGAGCGTGTTCACGAAGGCGCGGTGGTGCTCGCGGTCGCACCACTCCAGTTTGAGATACGACTTGCCGGCCGAGGCCCGGATCGTCCGTTTGTCGCGGGCGAGGGCTTCGGGCGAACGGGACGACACGGTGATGTACCCGACCAGGTTCACCCCGGCCGCGCCGCTCGCGAGGTCCTCGCCCCGCTGGTCGAGCCGGCCGTGCGCGGCGATGTCGCGGGGGTCGACGGTGCGGTTCATCTTGGCCTGGCGGCTGGCTTCCGCCTCGTCGTTCGTCTTCTCGGTGAGCATCCGCTCGATGGCGATCTCGGTGGGTTCGAGGTCCATGCAGACCGCGACCGTGCGGATCACGTCGGGGGTGTGGACGAGGAGGGGGGCCAGGAAGTTGACGCCGACGGGGGTCATCGGCCATTCCTTCACCCAGGCCGTGGAGTGGCACCAGGGCGCGCGGGTGACCGACTCGCGGGTCTTGGCCTGGAGGAACGTCGGCTCGACCGCGTCCAGTTCGGCCGGCCAGGCGTTGCGCTTGGTCATGGCCTGGATGTGGTCGATGGGGTGGTCGGGGTCGTACATCGAGTGCACGAGGGAGGCGAGCCGGCTCTGGCCGAGCGGTTGGCGGACCCGGATGTCGGCCTCGGCGAGGCGGGCGCAGATGTCGGTGAGCTCGCGCGCCATGACCACGGCGAGTCCGGCGTCCCGGTCGATCTTGCGGCCGGTCCGGGCGGCGCGGGCCATGGCATTGGCCTCGGCGGCCAGCTCGCGGTTGTAGTGCATGCAGGCGACCAGGTAGGCGCGGTGCTGCTCGCTGGAGGTGGAGACCATGGACTGGAGCTGGTCGTACGAATCCTGCAACCAGCCCGGGGAGGACTTGTCGCCGCGCTGGGCGACGTCCTTGGCGTGCGCGTCGGGGTCGGCGGGGAGGGTGCGGGCCAGCATCTGGAGGCGGGTCACGAAGCCGTCCCCGTTGGCGACGTGCTTCAGCAGGGTGCCGAAGCGGTCGACGAGCGCTTCCTGGTCCTCGCTGTCGCGCAGGCCGACGCCGGGACCCTCGATCTCGATCGCGGCGGTGACGGTGCGGCGGTCGGCGTGCAGGAGCACGGCGATCTCGTCCGGGCCGAAGGGTGCGGAGAGCCAGTTGATCCGGCCGATGCCGGGGGGCGGTCCGATCTCGACCTCGCGTCCGTCGGCGCCGACGCCCGCTTCCATGGCGGCGGAGCGGTAGGTCGTGCCGCGGCGCAGGGTGCGCTTGTAGCTGCGGTTGATCTCGAACCACTTGTAGAAGGTGCGGTGCTTGTACGGGAGGTACACGATCGCCAGGGCGAGGAACGGGAACCCGGTGAGCAGCGCGATCCGCAGGGGCAGGAGGGGGACGAGCAGTCCGCTCATCATGCCGAGGAACGCGCCGACGATGATCAGGGCGATCTCGCCGGTCTCGCGGTTCTTGCCGACGATCGCGTTCGGCCGGGCCCGGCCGATGAGATACGTGCGGCGGGGCGCGATCGTGTGGGACGGAGTCGTCAACGCCCTCCACCTCCCGTGCTGTTGTTGCCTGAACTGCCTGATCCGCCGCCTCGGTGGGGGCGGCTGCCGTGCGGGGTGCCGGAGGTCGGTGCCGATCCGCTGCGCGGCGAGGGCGCGGTGGAGGCGCCGCGGGAGCCGTGCGCGGCGACGCCGCCGCTGATCGGGTTGGCGGGCCGGCCACCGGTGTTGCCGCCGTCCGAGCCGCTGCGGCCGCTGTGGGTCTTGATGCCCTGGGAGACGAGGGCGGCGGGGGAGCTGACCAGGGCGGCGGCCTGGGAGCCGTCGGTGGCCTGCTTGCGGTTGGTGCGGGCGCCCTGGATCTCGTCGCCGAAGCCGGGGACGAACCGGTAGATCATCGCGGAGGCGAAGATCGCCAGCAGGATGATGGCGAGGCCCGACACGACGGCGGAGATCGCGTCCGGTCCGTCGTTCTGGGAGAGCGCGCCGGCCAGTCCGAGCACGACGGCGATGACCGGCTTCACCATGATCACCGCGACCATGATGCCCGCCCAGCGCCGGACGTGGCCCCACATGTTCTTGTCGACGAGTCCGGCGTAGACGACGGTGCCGAGCAGGGCACCGACGTAGAGCAGGGCGGCCCGGATGACGAGCTCCAGCCAGAGGATGCCCGCGGCGAGGATCGACACGAGCGAGACGACGATCAGCATGATCGGCCCGCCGCCGATGTCGGAGCCCTTCTTGAGGGCTTCGGCGAACGACCCGAAGAAGACGTCCGTCTGGCCGCCCGAGGAGGTGGCGATGACCTCGGTGACGCCGTCGGTCGCGGAGACGACCGTGTAGAGGATCAGCGGGGTGAACGCGGAGGCGAGCACCGTCAGCCACAGGAACCCGACGGCCTCGGAGATCGCGGTCGTCAGCGGCACGCCGCGGATCGCCCGCTTGGCCACGGCGAGCAGCCACAGGACGAGCGTGAGGACGGTGGAGGCGGCGAAGACGATGGCGTACTGCTGGAGGAACTTGGTGTTCGTGAAGTCCACGTTGGCGGTGCTCTTCACGGCCTCGCTGAGCTTGCCGACGATCCACGCGGCGGCGTCGGCGCAGCCGCGGGCGAGGGAGGAGAGCGGGTCGAGCGAGTCGTTCAGCCCGGAGGGGGCGACACCATTGGAGGGGGCACTGCCGTCGCCGTCCTCGCAGTACTGCTTCGCAGGGCCGATCAGCAAGTCACAGGCATTGTTGCTCGCGCTGGGACTGGGGCTGGGACTCGGTGCCGTAGGGGTGGGCGAAGGCTCAGCAAAGGCGCGAGCCGAGAAAAGGACAACGGCTGTCTGAACCGTTGCCAGCGCGGTGACGACGGATCGGGCCCGAAGACGCAGGCTATCGGGCATAAGTGAAGCCTCCGTACTCCTCAACAGCCTTACTGATCTCTTCCGAGGTGGAAGCGGCGACATCGCCGGGGACTGGGGCGGGCCCGTCCTTCTGTGTGTCGCTGACGGCCTTCCAGCCTTCACTCGTCCAGCTGAGCTGTACGGTCCAGGTCTTCCACGAAGTGCTGACGGGGTCGGTGGATTCGGTTCCGGACATACCGATCAGCCCCGTGTACCAGACCGACACCTTGGCCGTGTCGCCTTCGAAAGATTCGATCTTCGTTCCCACAGGGATCGTTCTTGATACGAAGGTGCTGCCCTGGGGGGCGTTTCCGGAGGGATCCAGCCCCAGCTTCGCGAGGAAACCGGGGGAGTATGCGGCGTCCTGCGGTCCTTTGAGCTTTGCTGCCGCCTCGGCTGTGTAAATGGCGTTCACGATCTCGTGGCGGCTGTCCTTTTTGAACATGCCGACGGAGCCCAGCGCCACTGCGTAATTGGACGCCGCGCTCTGCGCCCCCTGCTCGTCGTGGGCGAAGCCCGACGGGATCGTGCCGTTCTTCCCCGTCACCGGCTTCGTGCCCGTGGCTGCCGTGGACGACGAGTCCGGCTTGCTTCCCGCGCCCCCCGTACCGTCGCCGTTGTCGTTCCGGTCGCCCCCGCCCATGTTGGCGAAGGCGATGGCCGCGAGCAGGAGGACGACCACGCCGACCACCGTGACGAGGGAGCGCGGCTTGCGGGCGGGGCGGCGGGAGGCGCCGTAGCCGTCGCCCTCGCCGTCGGGAAGTCTGGTACGGGTCTGGCGCGTGCCGCCGATGGTGCTGTAGGGATCATCGGTACGGACGGCGTCGTCGCCGTAGCCGCTCTCGTCGCCGTGGCTCATGCCGCGTACGCCCCCTCAACCGTTTCCTGAACCGGGTAGTACGACGGTAGCCGTGCAGGTTTCCGCGCGGACGCGGTGTGATGAGTCGACATCAGGGAGACGCAACCTCTGCCGGTGGGCACGACGGACGGGTGGTGGGGGATGGGCGGGATCGCCCCTGGCGTGGGCCGACTGCCGGTCAGACAGCCATTCCGTAGACGATGGTGAACACGGTTCCCAGCGATCCGATGATGAACACACCGGTCAGACCCGCAACGATCAGCCCCTTGCCCTGCTCGGCGCTGAACGTGTCGCGCAGGGCCGTGGCGCCGATGCGTTGCTTCGCGGCCCCCCACACCGCGATGCCGAGGCAGAGCAGGATGGCGATGGCCATCACGACCTCGATCATTACGCGGGCCTCGTTGCCCAAGGACCCGAACGGCCCCCAGTTCGGGGCGATTCCGCCGATGATGGTGGTGATGTCGCCCTTTTCCGCTGCCAGGATCATGTAAGTCACCGCCCCTGTTGGGTAGTTCGTTGCCCCCTGCCGCGCGGCACGGGTCACTCTCTATCTTCGCTGATGAAACTGCTCTCGCACGACGGCTTGACGGCTCTCTTTACCCGGATCCCGCACGTTTGACCGGTCCGACCGTCCTGACCTGCGGATCGGAGCGGTATGTGACCAAATACGTATGGTTACTCTGTGTATCACGGAGGGTGACCCCGGGCAATGATTGCCATCCCGCCACCCTGGCCGAGACTTTTGTGCAGGCCCCGGCGGGTCCTCGACCCGGCCGGAGCAGGGGTGCTCAGAGCAGCGGGTGGCGCGGTACGAGTGGCCGGGGTGGGGTTCTCCAGGATCGTGGTGGCTGGAAATCGCACCAAGTGCCGTCGAAGGGAAACGTTCCGGCCTCGGCAAGTCGTGCGACCGAGTGGCCCTCGTCGCGGATGGCCGATGCCTCGTCGGCCGTCCAGTAGGCCGGATCGCCGGTCTTCTCGGCGAAGGACTCCTCGTCCTTCCACTGCCAGCTCCGGTCCGGGGCCACGTTGATGTCGAGTTCGTGGTCGGCGATGTCGATGTCGTCGCCGCGGTGGACCCGGCGCTCCAGGTTCACGTACCAGCCGCGGAACTTCTGCCGGCGGCCGAAGAGCCAGAGCACCGAGTGCGCGGCGTCGTCCGGCTGGTAGAAGAGCGCGCTGCCCATCGGCCACCGGTCGGCGACCACCGGGTATCCGTCGGCGGGGCGGTCGCCCGGGGCGATGTCCCGCAGGTGCGCCCCGTTCGGGAGCTTCGTGCGCCACATCGGGGTGCCGGTCTCCATCCACACCAGCTGGCCCCTGTCGGTGCGCTCGACGAGGCGCACGGGCACCGATGCACTCAGGTGGCCGCCTATGAAGAAGTTCCAGTGAAGGATCCGGCCCGGCTCGTCGTTCATGCCGCTGATCATTCCCGCGCCACGCAGATCGGACACGTGACCGGACACATGTCCGGATCATCTGCCGGATCCGCCATGTACCGGACCTGTCGGGCCATCATTGCCCGGATGCCCGGATGCCCGGATGCCCGGATGCCCGGATGCCCGGATGCCCGGATGCCCGGATGCCCGGATGCCCGGATGCCCGGGCCCGTCGGGGCGTCACATGGTGCCCGGCCGGGCCGTGATGCGGTCTTCGGCCGGTACGGGTCGGGCCGGGGCGGGGCGGTCTCAGTCGGAGGTGATGCCCCGGGCGGCGAGGATCTCCTTCTTGAACGGGACGCCCAGCCCGCAGCCCTCGGCGCCGATGATCCGCCGCAGGTTCGGCAGCAGGTCGAGGTCGTCGAGCGAGTTGACGTCGAACAGGTCGTCCTCGCCGTCCCAGACCGGGGAGCACTCGCAGTACACCTGGAGCCCGCCATCGATGAGGAGGGTGTCCACCGTCGCCAGCAGTTCCTCGCTGATCTCCAGCGCCTCGAAGTGGGCGCGGGCCTCGTCGAGCACCGTGTAAGCGAGGTCGTTGTCGTACGCGTAGAGCTGTGCGTCGTCGAACCCCTTCGCCTTCAGGCATGCGTTGATGCTGAAGGCCGGGGTGAGGGTCTTGTCCTCGTACATGAGCTTCTCGATGACCAGGAGCTTGAAGTTGAAGTCGCGGAAGGTGGGCATGGCGGGACCATAACCAGCCCCTCCGACACCGGCCCCGGAGGTTGTGGGGAACCGGTGGCCGCGAGGGGCCCTGTCAGTCCCGCCTGCCAGACTCGTACACATGACCAGCAGCACCGGACCTTCCGTTCCGCTCCCGGCCAATCACCGCGTTTCCGAGACGTACGTCGACTGGGCGCGCGTCCACGCACCCGGGGCCGAGGGCGATGCCCGCGACGTGCTGGCGGAGGCGGACCGCGACCGGCACCGGGCGTGGGAGAAGCCCGGACGGTTCGTGGACGGGGCGGCGCGTCTGGCCCGGGGGCTGCTGGCCGCCCATCTGCCGTGGTTCTGGGACACCATCGGGCACTGGATGCTGGAGACGCACCGCCGTTCCGCGGCCCGTGCGTACGGGTACGCGCGGGCAGCGGAACGCGACCACGGCCTGCCGGTCGACACCGACTGGCGGTGGGCGAACCTTCAGTTGTTCGCCCGGTTCGGTGCGCTTCCCGCCACCGAGATCAGCGGTGCTCCGGCCTGGCTGGCCGAGGTGTGCGAACCGGGCGACGCGCACCGCGAGTTCGTGCGCCTGCTGATGGTCTGGGCGGCGTCGCCGGGCGAGCTGCCCGCCGATCTGGCCCGCCGGGTCCGGAGCTCCGCGCGCGCGGCCGGTCTCGGCGTCGACGAGGAGGCGCGGGTGCTGGGCGAGGTGCTCGGGGCGGCCCGCGGCAAGGCCGTGCCGGACCGGCTGTTCGACGCGGCGCTCGCCCCGCTCGCCGCCCACCGGCCGGCCGACGGCACGGCCACCGCCCTGCTCGACCTGTTCCCCGATTCGAGGACCGACGCGGCGTCCTGGCTGCGGCTGCTCATCGGCTGCGGGGCCGCCGACGCCGCCGCTACCGGCCGGATCGTCCCGGAGGGCGGCCTCGGCGAGTGGCTGCGGCGGTACTCCGCCCAGTACTCCCACCGCAGGTCCGGCGGCGGGGTGTGCCGTCAGGCCATGCCCGTCGAACTCTTCGACCTGGTGGCCCGGTTCGCCCCGCTGCTGAAGGCGGACGGCACCCCGGTCCGGCTCCACGAGGACCGCTATCGGTGGCCGCACCTGGACGCCGACCTGCTCGACGCCTGCCTCGCCGAGGGCATCCCCGTCCACGACCCCGGCCCCGGCATCTCCCTGGAGTTCTGGGACAAGGAGTCGCAGCGCGACCTGCGGGCCCTGGCCTCCGACCCGGTGTTCGGCCCCCGGCTGGAGGGCACGGTGCACGCCGGGCTCCGGTCCCGGGGCGGCACCGCGATCAGTCGGCTTCCGCACAATCCGGGTATCGCCGCCGAGGTGCACGGCCGGATCGAGAAGCTGCTCGACACCCTGCGCGGCGGCGGGCTCGCCGCGGCCGACGAGGCGGTGGACGAGCTGCACGGCCTCCTCGACCGGCCCACCGCCGTCGCCCTGGACGGCATCGAGGAGGCGCTCGCCGAGCTGGACCTCACCGGCCCGCTGGCCCGTGCCCTGCGCGCGGGGCTGCCCGAGGAGCTGGGCTGGCCCGCCCTGGAGGAGGCGCTCGCCGAATTCGGGCCGGACGAGACGGTGCACGTCACCTGCACCTGGCCGGTGCTCACGGTGTACGGGGAGCGCCGCGCGTTCGCCGTCGACCACGCGGGCCGGTGCGGCGAGCACGCCCTGGCACTGCCGGAGGGCGCCGCCTTCCCCACGGTGTACTGGGTCGGCGGCCAGTTCCTCGTCTCCTGGCCGGGCACGGGCGAGGGCAGCTCCGCCGTGACGGCGTACTGGTCGGGCAGCCCTGCCGACACGTTCGAACCGGAACAGCCCCATGGGCTCCGCCCCTACGGTGGCAGCATCCAGGGCGGCCTCGGCTACCAGTTCCGTACTCCGGACGGCGGCGGCCGGTTCGACGGCGAGAACGTCCTGCGCCCCGGCGACACCTCGGGCATCAGCCACCGCCACCGCGATTACCAGATGTACGACGGCCGGGACTTCTGGAGCAGCGAGGTGTTCGGCGAGGACCACCGCAGGGGGTGGGCCCGCCTGGACCCCGTCACCGGTGTGCCCACCGCCGACCGCACCCTGCCCGGCTTCCACGCCCCCGACGCGTCACCGGACGGCACCAGGCCCTTCCCCGACCACCGCATCCTCGCCGAACTGCCGCCCGGCGCCCCGCCGTCCCCGCTCGGCCAGGACGGTCGGCTCACCGGCTGCCGGATCGATCACCACACCCCGTACGCCGGTCCCTCGCCCCGCGAGTTCGAGCTGAGGTCCGTCGACGGCCGCACCGCGTCCTACCGCACCACCGTCTGGGGCCGCCGTCCGTGGGGCATCCTCGGCCTGCCGGCCGGCGGCGAGGACACCGTCGTGGTCGGCACCACCACCGTCCGCTGCTACGCCGCCGAGGACAACTCGCTGCTCTGGCAGGTCCGGGGCTTCCCCGGCAGCCGCCATCGCGGGCCGGTCCGGGCCACCCTCGGCGAGCAGGCCGGGCCCGTGCCGCCGCCCGCCTTCTGGCACTTCCTCGTCCCGCGCGACGAGCCGTCCTCCCACGCGCTGCGCGCGGTCACCGACGAGGCCGTGCGCGAACTGCTGTCGTCCGGCGCCGAGGTGGCGCCGCCCGGGGTGACCGACCCCCGTGTCCGGCAGGGCGTCACCCGTGCCGTGCGGCTCGCCGCCGATGTGCTGCGCCGTCTCCGGGAGCTGGCGCACCGGGTGGCCGTCATGCGTGCCGGGCCGGTCGTCGAGCTGCCCGACCCGGTGCCCGACACCCGGCTCGTCCCGGCCCTGCACGGTCTGCTGCCCCAGCTGCGGGGCTACGAGGAGCGGCCGTTGCAGCCGCAGCCCGCGCTCCTCACCGCGGTCGCCGCCGACGGCCGGTACCTGCGCGGCGAGATCGACGACGAGGTGCGGGTGCTGGCCCTGCCCGCCCCGCCCCCCGAGTGGGAGGCGCTGACCGGCCGGATCGACGCCGTGGCCTGGCGGGCGGTCGTCGCCGCCACCCCGGACGAGCACCGGGGGGCCCTCACCGCACTGCTCGACGTGTGGAGCCGCCAGCCGTTCGCGGAACGGGGCACCACCTGGCGCACCGGCCGCGCGCCCGAGCCCGGGGTCGCCGAACTCCGGGCGTCCGGCGCCCCGGTGGCCTCCGGCCCGGTCCGCAGCGACCTGGTGCCCTTCCTGCACCGGGCCGCCGACCCGGAGCCCACCGGTGCCGAGGAGTGCGAGACCCGCACCGTCGCGGGGGACGACACCGCCCGGCTCCCCCGCCTGCTCGCCCTCCTCGCCGAACGCGGCCCGCTGCCGGTGCCCGAGGAGGCCGTGGACCTGTTCCGCTGGCGTACGGGGGTGCCGCGCGCGATCGCCGCCCTGGTCGTCGACGGCTTCTTCGGCAGCGACGACTACACGGCGCACCTGAAGCTGTGCCGGACCAAGCCGTACAAGGCCGACCGGAGCACCGTGTACGCGTACGACGACCTGCGGGGGCGCCTCGGTCCTGCCGGGCGGCGCGCCGTGCTCGCCGCCGCCGTGCCCGCCGATCCGGCGGAGCTCTGGGCCCCCGGCGGCATGACCGCCGCCGCGGACCGGATGGCCGCCGAATGGTCCGAGCGGCTCGCGGTCACCGGGTACGTCGACGACGGCAGCCATGCCGCCGCGCTGGCCGGGGACCACGGCCTGCCCGACACCTGGGCCACCGCCCTGCTCACCGGGCGTCTGCCGGAAGGCCCGTGGGACGCCGACGGGGCACGGGCCGCCGTCACCGCCCTCACCTGGGCGTTCACCGAACGGCCGGTGGGCGACCCGGTCGCGACGGGCGCCCGCGCCCTGCTCGACCGGCTCACGGACGCCGCCGCTGGTCCGCTCCAGGACACCGCCGCCTGCCTGCGCACGGAGATACCCGCCGACCGGCTCACCGCCCTGCGCGCCCTGGCGGACCGCTCGGCGGTCACCCCGGTCCCGCCGGGCCAGTACGAGGCCAACCCGCTCCTCAGCGTCCCGGACCTGGTGGACGAGGTGGCGGAGTCCCTCGGCGTCGGCCGCGACGCGGCGGCCCTCCACCTCCAGCTGCACGCCCTCGGCCGCCCGGCCGACCGCACCGTACGCCGCTGGAACGCCTGGACCCTCGACCACCACCGCGCCGTCCGCAAGGAACTCACCGCCGCGAAGGCCCCCCGCCCCGCCCCGGCGCCGCCGGCCGACGTGCCGGCCCCCGCGCACGAACGGTTCGCCCGTGCCTGGGCGGCGTCCGGAGCGTGAAACCCGGGCCCCGGCGGTGGGAGCCGGGCCCCGGAGGCGAAGGACGATTCCTGAAGCCCCGTGCGGCGTTCTGCGCGCGTCAGGGCCGGATGCCGTCGTACTGCAGGACGCGGTAGGGCGTCTTGCCGTGGTTCACGGACTGCCACTGCGAGGCGATCAGGGTCAGGGAGGTGGCGCTCGCGCTGCCGGGGTGGATGTATCCGCCGTAGAGGAACGGGAGCTGGGGCCTGCCCCAGTGGTGCGGCGGGAGGGCGTCGCCGACGATCTGCACCTTGGGGGCGGTCCACACCGCGTCCGGGCGGGGTGCGGTGCGGGTGCAGATCGAGTAGTCGTCCACGTCGAAGTAGCTCATGCAGTACGTGTCGCCGATCCGCTTGACGGAGAACTCGCCGATCCTGTTCCCGGACAGCATGACCGACGGGGCCGCTGCCCGCGTCCACTGCCAACGGCCGTCCAGGAAGGCCCAGTTCTCCTGGGCGCCGAAGTTGCCCGCGCGGAACTCGTCCGGCCGGATACGGAACAGCTGGATCGCGCCGCCGTCGGCGGTGTTCGCGTGCGTGCCGTTCCAGCGCTTGGAGAAGACGTACAGCCACCCGTCGGGATCGATGCCCGCGAACGACCACATCCCGTACATGGACTGGTTCGTCCCCTGGGTGTCGCCGGCCCAGTGGTACGGGTAGTCCTGCCAGGTCACGCCGTAGTCGTCCGAGTAGGCGACGCCCGACATCAGCGAGCCGTCGTACCCGGCCGGGATGTTCTCCCACAGGGCCACGGACGTGTACTGGATGTACGTGCGGCCCCCGAACTCGATGCAGTCGTTCGGGATGCGGGTGATCTCGAAGCCGTGCCCGTTGTCGGCCCGGTGCGCGTAGTCGAAGCACTGCTTGGCGGCGCCCCCGGTGGGCATCGCCCAGGAGAACGAGATCGGGGTTCCGCCGGAGGCGTCGAAGGCGGCCTGGTTCAGGATCACCGGGGATCCCAGGTAGGGGTCGGCCTGGGCGATCCCGCCGAACGCGTCGCCGAACACGTAGCCCCAGGTGTTGTCGTGCTCCCGGTGGTAGGGGATCGCCAGGTCCCCGGAGCCGAGTCCCTGTGCGCTCGCCGAGTCGCCGGGCTGCTCGCACAGGGGCGTGCCCGTCTGGAGCGGCCCGGCGGACCGGTCGTCGGCGGTCGCCGTGCCGGGGGCGGCACCCAGCAGGCCGGCCCCCAGGGCGAAGCCCAGGCCGGCCTTGAGCGCCGACCGACGGGTGGGGTGCCGGTGGGCGGTGTTCCGGGGGGCCGGCTGCGAGGGAGTGGGCATGTGCGGTCCTCCGTGGGTCCGGTGGTGATGAGGGGCTTCGGAAGCACAACGAACCGGTGGGCGACGGGTTTTCCACGTCGCCCACCGGTCCGCCGATCTGCCGGTCCGCCGGTTCGTGGGCCTACCGGTCCACCGGTCCGCCGATCCGTCGGCCCGTCGGCCCGTTGTCCGTCGGTCGTGCCTACGCCTTGCGGAGCCGGGCGACGATGCCGTCGAGGTCGCGCTTGAACAGGTCGGGGCGGACGAAGTGGCCGCCGGGCACCTCGTGCCACTCGTGCGGGATGTTCGCCTTGCCCAGCAGGCTGCGGAACTCCCGCTGACCGGCCAGGACCTGGGTCTCGTTGGCCGTGTCGAACCAGTTGATCGGGTCGGGGCTGGTGCCGGCGACCATGAAGACCCGCTTGTTGCGGTAGCTCTCGATGCGCTGGACCGGGTTGTCGGCGCTGACCCGGGCCTCGTCCCACAGCGGTACGCCGTAGACCGTGCCGCCGCCCAGTTCGATGGCGGCGGAGGACACGTTGGCCCAGTGGGCGACCAGGCCGAAGTCGCGGCGCAGGCTGGCCGGTCCGGAGTGCGCGCTGACCGAGGCGAAGTGGCCGTAGTACTTGGCCGCGTACTTCAGCGCGCCGAAGCCGCCCATCGAGAAACCGGAGACGGCACGGCCGTTGTACTCGGCGTACGTACGGAAGTTGGCGTCGATCCACGGGAGCAGCTGGGCGATGTGGAACGTCTCCCAGTTGCGGGGGCCGACATTGGAGCTGACCGGGTTGGAGTACCAGCCCGCGTGGCCGCCGTCGGGCATCACGACGATGATCGGCTTGCCCGCGGTCCAGTCCCGGATGCCCATGCGGTCGAAGGTGATGAAGTCCTGGTCGGTGCCGCCGCCGTGGAAGAGGTAGAGGACGGGGTAGGTGCGTCCGCTGGTGTGGTAGCCGTCGGGGAGCAGGACGTTGACGCCCGGGTTCCAGCCGATCGCGTCGGTCTGGAAGCGGTAGTACCACATGCGGCTGTTGCTCTCGTTGCGGTCCACGATGCGCAGCCCGAAGCCGTCTCCCGCCGCCTGGGCTGCGGTCGCGGTCCCGAGGACGCCGGCCCCGCCGAGGGCCGCCGCGGCGGAGAGCCCGCCAACGGTCTTCAGGACACTTCTGCGGGTGGGGCGGTGCTCGCTCAAGATGACCTCCTGGTAGGGGGTGGCGGGGGAGTGGGGGAAACGGGGGTCAGTTGTCGGTGATCCAGGTGCCCCTGTCGGGGTGCCAGTGGATGGTGGCCTTCTGGAACTTCTGTGCCTTGCCGCCGCCCGCCTCGTCGGTCTCGTCGGTGAGGGGGTAGCCGAGGGCGGCCTCGTGCCCGGCGGCGTGGAAGGCGTCGTAGATCGCGCCGTGCACGGGGTGGGTGCCGGTCTGCGGGGACCAGAGGAACAGGCCGCGTTCGAAGAACTGGTAGCGGCCCCGGGTGCCGTCCGGCGCCGGTGCGGCGTCCGCCTCGTCCATGGTGGGGAATCCCCAGCGGCGTTCCGCGTCCGTGTCCCAGAACTTCTGCAGGATGTCGCCGTGGACCGCGTGGGCCACGTCCGGGTGCCAGATGATGATCCCGTTGCGGAAGAGCTGGAAGCGTCCGCCGAGCGAGGAGTTCTCCTCGGCGCGGACCGGTGCGCCGAGCGGTCCGCCGCTGCCGCCCAGGGCGGTGTACTTCGCGCCGATCGTGCCGTACGGCCGGAACGCCTCGGCCATCAGCTCCCGGGCGTAGCCCTCCGCCTGGCCGTAGCGCTCCGGATACGCGGAGCGCTGGACGGCCTGGGCCAGCTCGCCCGCGGTGGCCCAGCGGGGCTCCATCTGCTGGGCCACCTCGAAGAACTTGTTCGCCGCGTAGTCGACGTCGAGGCACTGGGCGGGTTGGCACCAGCCCATCGAGGGCCGCTGCTGGAAGACGCCGAGCGAGTCCCGGTCCCCGCAGGCCAGGTTGTTCATGCGGGACTCGACCCAGCCCGTCTCGAATCCGGCGAGCATCACCTTGGCGGACACGCCGCGGCGCTGCCCGACCTCGTACACCTTGCGGGTCACCGCGATGTCCCGGTTCGCCGGGATGTCGCAGAAGAGTTCGGCCGGGGCGGAGTTCCCGAGGGGGCCCGGTACGTCGCCCGCGCCCTGCGCGAACGCCGCCGGGTTGCCGAGGCCGGACATGGCCACGGTGATCAGCAGGACCGTTGATCTCCGCATCAGGCGTCGTCGTCGTTCGGTCGAGCCACGCACGTGTCTGCTCCTTCGCGTCGGAACGGCCTTGTGCGGCCCGTCGGCCGGCGGTCCGCAAGGTAGTCACGGGGCGGCCGTCCGGCACATCCGGAACGATCCGGAGTGACAGCCCACGGCGTGGGCGCCGACACTCACCGCACGGGCGGTCCGGGCGACTTCGGCGGCGCGCAGTCGGGCACCCGGGGGTGGTCCGTCGTGCGCACGGCGGGCAGCCAGGCCGAGGTGCGGTCGGACCCGGCCGGCAGCCGCACCCGGTACCACTGGGTGGAACTCGCGTCGGACTCGTCGATGATGGGCGTCCCCCGGGTGAGGCGGCAGTAGACGGCGAGGACGTCGCCGTGCCACACCCGGGTCGGGACGACGTTGTCGATGGTGTACGGCCGGAGGGGGTCGATGGCCAGGCCGAGGCTGCACTGCGGTCTCCGGTCGGTACGGCCCCGGCAGTCGTCGTCGGCGTTGAACACCCGCAGCCGCCCCGCCGGTTCGCCGAGCGCGTCCGGTACGGGGCCGCCGACGGCGTGCGACCAGACCGTCGCGGCCACCGCGCACACCGCTACGGCCACGGGCGCGGCGCGGAACCACCGGCGGCGACGTGCCGGGCGGGGCATACGTGCCGGACGGGGTGAGGACGACGGCGACGACGGCGATAACGACGGCGACGGTGGTCGTGCGGTGATGCGCGCCAGGATGCTCTCGGCGCTGTGCGCGGCGCGTTCGGCGTGGGTCGGGGCCAGGCAGTCGATGGCCAGGGCGCGCCAGAACGGCGGCAGCGCGCTGTCGATCCGCAGCGGCGCGCGCCCGGCGGCGTACTCCTGGACCGCCGCGCCGCGCGCCGTCGGCGTCGCGCCGGGGAACGGCGAGGCGCCGGACGCGAACACCTCGTGGATCATGATGCCCAGGGCCCAGACGTCGGCGCTGGGCCGGACCTCCACGCCGTGTTCGCCGAGCGGGGCCCGCCAGCGTTCGGGCGGGAGGTAGTCCGGGGTGCCCATCGGCGGCGCGTACCCGTGGGTGCCGTCGGTGCCGGTCAGTTCGGTGGCGAGGCCGAAGTCGGACAGCCGGGGCGTGCCGTCGGCCATCAGCAGGATGTTCTCCGGCTTGAGGTCGCCGTGCACCCAGCCGCTGCGGTGCAGGTGGGCCAGGCCCTCGCAGATCCCGGCGAACAGCCGGGCCACGTCCGCCTCCGCGACTCCGGCGTCGAACACCTCCCGCAGGCTGCGCTCGGCCCGCTCCATCACCAGCACGATCGCCCCGTCCAGGAACGCCCGGCCGGGATCGCTGATCACGACGGAGTCCAGCAGGCGGATCAGCCCCGGATGCCCGGCCCGGTGGCCGAGTTCGACCTCGCGCCGGGCGGTCTCCGCGACCTTGCGGGCCTGGCGCGGCGCGAGTCCCGCGGTCGGCAGGAACTTGAGCGCGACCTCGGCCGGTTCCTCGGCCGGCCCGTCCACCGGCCCGTCCACCGGCCCGTCGGCCGGTTCCTCGACGGGTCGACCCGCGTAGACCGTCGCCCAGCCGCCGGACGCGATGGGCTCGGTGACCTCCCAGCAGCCGACCCGGTAGCCGCGCGGGAGCGGCTCCGTGTGGTCGCTTCCCGATGTGTCGCCCCGCGCATGCACCGTTTCCGCCTCCGGTCCCCCGCCCGCACCGGTGCGTGCCGCCGCACGCGGTGGGCCCGCGGGGTTTCGTGGGCCCGCGGCTCCTCGTGATCCTGCCGCAGCGCCCCGGGAGCCCGCAGCGTTTCGCGGGTCAACGACCCAACTGCCGGTAGTGCAAGGCAACTTGGGCTGTTTTCCTTGCTACCGGGTGTGAGTGGCGGCCCGGGGCGGGAGCAGTGCCAGGTGCTCCTCCCGTACGAGTCCGAACCGCAGCGCGATCCCGACGAGCGCCTCCCGTTTCCCGTTGCGGCGCGCCCCTCCCGGTCCGTTTCCGGCCGGGGCGCTGATCCGCATCTTCTCCTCGGCGAGGTAGTCGATGTGCGAGCTGACCGCCCGGGCCCGCAACCGGCCGCATGCGGAGTGCCCCCGGAGCCGTTCGACGATCTGCGGGGTGGTCGGGACCGCGACCGGCGACTCGTCGCGCAGTCGAGGTTCGCAGAGCGCGACCAGGACCAGGAAGTACAGGGCCGTCTCGTCCAGGGAGTACGCCATGACGGTGCGGCCGTCCCACGGGCCCGCCGGGCCGTCGGGGTCCAGGTAGACGTGGTCGGGGGCGAACACCTGGAAGGCGACGGTGGTGTCGCGGCGGGTGGGCAGCACGACCCGGGAGAACTCGAAGGGGATCGGGGCGCCGGCCCGGCGGGGCGGGACCCGCAGGTACTCCCCGGCCCCCTCCGGGTTCTCCACCAGGTAGCTCTGGGTCGTGCTGTGGTTGCTGAGCTGCCAGTGGTCGTCCGTCACCCGGATCTCACCGGCCAGCCGTGAGATGGCCTCGTCGTCCAGGCGCAGTTCGACCGGGATCGTCGCGGAGCCGCGCCCGAAGCGCGCCGTCTCCCCCGGACCGAGCCGCAACGTCACCGGGTCGCCGCACGGCGCTCCTCCGACGGCACCGCTCCTCTGCGGCAGATAGATCACTATCCCGCTCAGCGCCCCCACCTCGCCCCATGTCGGGTGACTTCCATGCCCCCGAACGCTACCCATCCCACCGGCCACCGCACCGGATTCAGCTCCTCGTTGCCGCCCCGTCCCCGTCGACGGGTTCGGCGAAGTGGTCGAACTCACCGGCCACGACCCCCTTGGCGAACGCCTCCCACTTGGCCCGGGTGGTCGTGACGACGGTGGCGGGGTCGCCGGTCTCCCGGAGGAGGACGAGCCCGTCCGGCCCGAAGGCGATCTCGATCCAGGGCCCGGCCCCCTCCGCGTCCTCGGGCGCGGCCCGGACCCAGGTGAGGCCGTCGGGGCTGCCGGGGCCGGGGGCGTCAGCCACGGGGAAGGCCCTCCTTGACGGCGCGTACGAGGGCGGCCCAGGCGGCGGGCGTGGTGCGGAGCACCGTCCCGGCGGGGTCGCCGGATTCGGTGAGTCCGACCGTGTCGGGGGCGGTCGCGGCCACGTGTATGCAGGAGTTGCCCTGTGCGCAGTAGGACGACTTCTGCCAGGCGGGAGAGGACATCTCGGGTTCCTTCACAGGTCGCGGACGATGTCGGGGCTGCCGGGGCCGGGGGCGTCAGTCACGGGGAAGGCCCTCCTTGACGGCGCGTACGAGGGCGGCCCAGGCGGCGGGCGTGGTGCGGAGCACCGTCCCGGCGGGATCGCCGGACTCGGTGAGCCCGACCGCCCCGGGGGCGGTCGCGGCCACGTGTATGCATGCCTCGCCCTGTGCGCAGTAGGACGACTTCTGCCAGGCGTACGCGGACATCTCGGCTCCTTTCACAGGCCCTGGGCGACCTTGTGGATGAGTTCTCGGGACTGCTCGACGTTCAGGGCTGCGGCATCAAGCCGTTCGAGCAGCAGGCGGTACTGGGCCAGCTGGGCTTCCGCGTCGATGAACACGGGCCCGTGGGACTGGTCGAGTTGCGCGGTGTCGAGTGCGGGCACCGGCCCGTGCACGTAGTACACGGACTGTCCCGAGCCCGGGTAGTACGTGGCTTCGAAAGGGATGACCCGGATGGTCGCGTGCGGCAGTTCGCTCAGTTCGAGCAGGTGCCGGAGCTGACGCCGTGCGATGTCCGGTCCGCCGAATGCCATGCGCAGGGCGGCCTCGTGGATGACGGCGCGGTAGGGGGCGGGGTTTTCCCGGTAGAGCACTTCCTGGCGCTTGATGCGGTAGGAGACGCGGTGCTCGATGTCCGGCGGCGGCAACTCGGGAACGGCCTGCCGGTAGATCTCCCGGGCGTGGTCGACGGTCTGGAGCAGACCGGGAATGTGGATGCTGTGTGCCGCGTCCAGGCCGGTGCCGTGGTGCTCGATCTCGGCCAGGTCGAGCAGTGTGGAGGGCAGGATCTCCCGGTACTCCTCCCACCAGCCGCGTCTGCGGTCGCTGGTCATGGCAACGAGTGCCTCGATCAGCGCTTGGTCGGTGCAGGAGTACGTGTGGGCCGCGATCCGTACGCGTTCGGCACTCACGCCGAAGCGCGCCACTTCTATGTTGCTGAGCTGTCCCGAGCTCGTACCGAGGAGGGCGGCGGCCTGAGTGGTGGTCATTCCGGCGCGTTCCCGCAGCTTGCGCAGCTCGGCGCCGAGCCGGGCGCGGCGTGCGGTGAGGGCGGACCTGCCTGCCATCTCGAACTCTCCCTGGAATACAGCTGAGGTGGGCTGTCACTCACACGAGTGGTTCAGCTCAAGGATTCCGGTCAACTGGTGCAAACAATCCTTGCCTGACTCTAGTCTCGGTCTCAGGCCACCGGCCCGGAAGCACCCCGCTCGACGGAGCGATCTCGTCACCGGGCAATCCGAAGCGCAACCTTCAACCCCCCTCCGTGAATGGAGACTTCCATGGCCAGTGCCACGGTATCCCCGCCCTGGACGTACACACTCCAACTCCCGCAGGATCCCCGCGCCCCCGGCGTCGCCCGTGCCACCCTGCGCAACGTCCTCCGCGTGCACGGCATGCGCGAACTGACCGAGACCGCCGAACTGTTGGCGAGCGAGCTGGTCACCAATGCCTACCTGTACTCCTCGGGCCCGTACTCCCTGCGCCTGCGCGATGCCGGGCGCAGCCGGGTCCGGCTGAGCGTGTGGGACACCGACCCGTACATTCCCGCCCCCTTCCACCGGGGCATCCCGGCCCCGGACGAACTGGCCGAACGCGGCCGGGGCCTGTATCTCGTCACCCTTTACGCGGAACGCTGGGGCGCCTATCTCATGCGGACCGGGCTGCCCGGGCAGGGCGGAAAACTGCTCTGGGTGGAATGCGCGGCGAAGGAACAGCAGGGGTGAGGAAAGAAGGAAGCCGGGAAACCCGCGTGGAATGATCCTGAACCGCTCACAAGCAACAGAAGAAGAAAGCAGGGGAAGTTGTTCCGTCGAATACTGAGCTGGGCTGCCGCGTTCGCGGCGATATTGAGTGTGACGGTGGCGTTCGCGCCCGCGGCGTCGGCCGCGGACACCGAGGCGATCGCCAAGTCCGCCGGCCAGAAGTGGGTCCTGAAGTCGGAGGCCACCGGCAAGTACGTCTCCACCGAGATCAATGACACCGGAAACCAGTGGGCCAAACTGCGCGCCCGGAGCGACGAGCCGGGCGCCTGGGAGCGGTTCACGCTGCACACCGATGACGAGGGCAGGACCGTCAGCCTGAGGTTCGAGGCCAGCGGTTACTTCGCCAGCACCGAGATCGAGGACGGCGGGACCCACGACGGGATGCTGCGGGCCCGTGGTGCGAACATCGGCAGCTGGGAGCGGTTCACCCTCGTACCGAAGGGTGACGGGAAGTACGCGTTGCTGGGGCAGGCGGAGGACATGTACGTCTCCGCGGAGGTGAACGACACCGGGAGCGACTACGGGCTCCTGCGGGCCCGTTCCAAGACGGTGGGCTCGTGGGAGCGGTTCACCCTGGAGAAGGCCGGTGCGGCCGGGATCCAGGAGGGCGTGAAGGATTCCGGGGCAGCCGTACCGCCGGTCGCCGGACCGGCCGCCTCGTCCACGGCGCAGGTCATGTCCTGGAACGTCTGCGGCAACATCAACACGGACAGCCCGTGCAACGGCGGAAAGCCGATCGGCAAGGACGCCCTCGCCGCGGGCATCAACGACCGTATCGAGAAGGCCGCGTCCTACCCGGACGTGATCTTCTTCCAGGAGTTCTGCGAGAAGCACGCCAAGCCGGTCGAACTGGCGCTGGAGGACAAGGGCCCCTACCAGTGGGACGTGCGCTTCGCGCCGGTCACCTACAACGTCGACGGGACCGGTCTGAAGGCGCACAAGGAGTGCATGGACGCCGACGGGTACGACCGCGGGGCGTACGGCGTCGCCATCGCGGTGCCCGACGAGAACTCCTGGTACCAGGCGTACGAGCTGCCGTCCCCGGAGACGTACGTGAACAACAAGGGCGTGACCCGCAAGGCGGAGCAGCGTGCGGCGATCTGCGCGAGCGTTCCCTCCCAGGCCGCCATGTACTGCTCCGCGCACTTCAGCACCGGCGGCAAGGACTGGGACGACCCCAAGCGCGAATGGCAGCCGAAGCAGGCCGCGATGCTCATGGAGAAGGCCGACCAGGGCGGCTACCGGCCGGTCTTCGGCGGCGACCTGAACGTGAGCCCGCCCGCCCGGGGCTTCGGCGTGCTGACGCCGATGTACGACCGGTACCAGGAGTGCGACGAGAAGAACGGCGTCTACGACGGCGACGACACCAAGGACGGCGAGAAGATCGACTACATCTTCAGCCCCTACACGTTCGCCGCGTGCTCGGTGCAGACCTATGTCGGACTGTCCGACCACTACTCCATCCACGGCGCGATACAGCTGCCGCCCAAGTGACGGGAACCCCGGTCCGGGCGTGCCCCGGCGGTGGCCCTGCACCGTGAACGACGCCGAGGGCCCGGATCCACCGCAATGGCGGGTCCGGGCCCTCGACGCCGGGGGACGGAGAGGGACGTACGGCGGAGGGGCGGGGCAGGGGTGGCGTGCCCCGCCCCTCCGCCGTACGTCCCGGTTCGACGGGGTGTGATCAGCCCGCGGACTCCATGGAGCTGACGGCCTCGGCGATCGTGCTCTGGTACAGGCCCAGCTTCGGGCTGTCGACCTTGGCGCCCGGGGGGAGCGGGAAGTTCTGGGTGTCGGCGTTGGACATGTTCTCGCCGTCGACCAGCACGCTCATCTCATTGACCCAGGTCACACCGTTCTCGCCGCTCGGGTTGAAGTCGAGCACCGCGATGGCGGCCGTCTTGGGCTTGACCGCGTACGCCGGGGCGCCGCCCAGCCCGCCGGGAACCGCCGGCTTGATGTCGCCGCTGTGGTCCGAGGCGTTCTGGGCACCCAGGCTGACCTGCGGGAAGTAGCTCAGACCACAGGAGTTCGCACCGGTGTTGTTGACCTCGATCACCTGCTGGGTGTCCGAGCCCTCGCGGGGGTACACGCGGATCGACAGGTCGCCGATCTTGCACGGGTGCTTGTAGGCGTAGCTGTCGCTGGTGTTGCCGCCGCCGCCGCTCGCGGCGCTGCCGCCGGACGTGCCCGTCTCCTTCGAGGAGCCGGTGTTCTGCGCGCTGCCGCCGGTCTTCGAGGTGCCCTCGGAGCCCGTGCCCTTCGAGGCGCCCTCGGTCTTCGAGGTGCCCTCGGAGCCCGTGGAGGCGGAGGCCGAGGCGCCGGCGTCCGCCGTGCCGGCGGACTGCGTGCCGTCGTCCCCGTTGCAGGCGGTGAGGGCCAGGGCGAGCACGGCGGTGACGACACCGAGAGCGGCGGTGTTCTTGCGGGTGCGGAGCGTACGCATGGAAATTCTCCCAGGACGAGTGTGAGACAAGGCCCGGATCCTGCGGCTAGCCGCTCTCTCTGACCTCTTGACAACTAAAGCTTCCTGTGGGTCGCTCACGTTCTGCTGACGTCTCACTGACGTCCTGCTGACGTCTTCGCGGTCGCTTTCCCGGTCGGTTTCGGACAGGCCGTACCGCCGGGTTCCGGCCGTCCGCTGCGGGTGGGTGGTGAAAACCGGTGGCGCGGGGCCGGGGGGCCTGCCAGGCTTCGCGCATGACTCAAGGAATCGAGACCCACTCCGCCCGTTGAGCGCCCAGGAAGAGCGCAGCGCGCTCGTCCCCCGGCCCTCGCTGTACGCCTACGCCCTGCGCCTCCATCGCGGAGAGCCCGGCGGCAGGCTCCCCGCAAGGGGGTACGAACTTCCGCCCCAGCCGGAACCCACCGGGAAGAGAACCGGGTGGTCCGAGACCTGCGAGGCCCTGGAAGCCGTACTGAACCCCTGGCTGACGCCCTCGGACGACGCGGGTCCGGACAAGATCCGTTCGGGTCGGGGCGACGTCGCACGGGCCGCCGAAGAGATCCACCGGGGCCTTCGCGAACTGAGGGCCCGTGGCGGTCATGTCCAGTACGTGGTCTCCCGGGCGGCCATCGACGACGAGGTCCGGGCCCGTGCGCTCGGCCGTTGCCTGGTGCGTACCGGAACCGCCCCCCTGCCCGTCTGCGTCGGCCTCGCACTCCTCGCCCGCTTCGGCGAGCCGGAGGACGTGCCGTATCTGAAGGTCCTCGGACAGCTGCGGGACCTGGTCGGACTCGCCGTCCTGGCGCTCGACGGCATCGACCGGCCCACGGCGGCCCTGGTCTGGCTGGGCCACTACACCGAGGGGCCCGAGGAACGCCGGCTGGTCGACGCCCTGGTGGCGGGCGACGCGGACGCCGTCCTGCGATGCCTGGTGGCCCTTCCCCGGGGCATGCGGAGCAGCGGGACCACGCGTGTCCGCAGGATCCTCGAAGCCACCCGGCTCGTCGACGTCCTTCGGGCGCGACGACTGCCGGATGACCCGCCGGCCACCGAACTGCTTGCCTGGACCGGACAGTTGCTGCTCTGGACAGCGAGCGCGTGCGACGACCGGGCCGAGATCCTCCACTACCCGGGAGCGATGGACGCGTACGAGGCGTTCGTCGCGCACGCCGCCGAACTGCCGCCCGGCGTCGACCATTACGCGCTCCTGCTGTCCGTCGCCCTCGAACTGCACAGCGGACCGAGCCGGATACTCGACTGGGCGCCCGGCCGGCGCGAGGCGTTGCTGGACGCGCTGGAATCCGCACTGAACCGGCCCGGATGGAAGGCCGTCGTGTCCGAGGGCGACCCCGAGGAAGGCCGGGGCCCCGGACCGGACCCGGAGTCCGATGAGGCGGCCGCCGAGCGCCGTTGGCGGGTGGACTGGATCAGGCGGACGGCACGGCAGCCGTTCCGGCGGGTCACCGGGCCGGAGGAACGGCTGCGGTTCGAGTGCACCGAGATCGATCCCGGGGACTGGGGCGGCACCGAGACGCGCATCCTGGTCGACGGGCGCCCCCTGGTGCCGGAAGTGTTCGGCCGGGGGCCCGCCAACTGCCCTACCCACCTGCTCGACGGCGGCCTCCTGCGGGCCGCGGACGAGCCCCGGGAGGTGCAGCTCGCCGAGGCGTACTGCGCCGAGGGCTGTTGCGGGGCGCTGTACGTCACCATCCGCAGGGACGGGGACCAGGTCGTCTGGTCCGACTGGCGCCTTCCGGCCCGGTGGGACTCGCCCGAGCTGCCCGAGCGCCGCTTCGACGCCGCCGCGTACGACGCGGAGGTCGCCCGGGCCGAGAACGACCACTCATGGGCCTCGCCGGCCTACCGGACCGCCCGGCTGATCGCCGCCGGTCTGCGCGACCGGCCGGACCTGCTCACCCGCTGGGACGCGCGACTGCACTGGATCAGCGACAGTTACCGCGACCGGGACTGCACCGACATCTCTCTCATGTACCGCGTGGAACCGGACACCGGCCAGGGACGGGACACCGGACGGGGCCGGGAGGAGGACTCCTGGCGACAGCGCATGTGGCGCATCCCGGTTGACGGCACCTCACCCGAGGACCGGGCCTCCGCCGCACTGCGACGCCTCGCCGCGGAGGACCCGAGGACGTACGGCTGAGGAGGGTGCGGGGCGCCCCCAATGACCCGTAACGGGCTGGTCGGTGGCGGTACGGGAGGGGTCGGGCAAGGACGTTGAGTCCGGCATTGGGTCCTGGGGCCCATGCCGTGCCCTGGTCAGGTGTGGTCGCATACCGATACCAGGGGGAGAACTGTCGCTGCGCCCATTTACAAGCTGGGGAGACCCGCCGTGTCTGGCATACGAGTATTAACGGTACAGGGTGGTGCCGACACCGGCACCGCCGAGGTCCCTCCGGGCAGACAGTCGCTGTCGCGCTCCTTGCAAGCGGTGCTGATTCTCGTCCGATTGCTCTTCGTCGTCACGGTCGTCGGCGCGTTCGACGCGCTGACCGTGGCCTCGTCGATCGATGCGGTGGACGGTCGGCTGCTGGGCATGGTGCTGTACGCGTCTCTGCCCGGCATCACAGGATTCGTGCTGTCGTTCTATCTGCGGACCGGCGGGGTCTGGGTCCGGCGCGGGCTCGTCGCCGTGCACGGCTGGCTCCTCCTCGGGGCGCTGGCGACGCTGAACGACGCGGAGAACGGCCGGGGCGTGACGCAGCTGGTGCTGCCCGTCGTCGTCATCGTCCTGCTGTCCCGGGCCCGGTCGCGTGCCTGGTTCCGGCTCGCCCCCGAACAGCGGGCCGAGCGGCGGCAGTTCAGCTTCGTGCGGATGGCCAAGTGGCGTCGTGACACCGGTCAGACCGCGATGGAGTACCTGGGCATGATCCTCGTGGTCGTGGCCCTCATCGGCGGGCTCGTGGCCACGGGGATCGGCGGCCAGCTGAACGGCGAGATCCGGAACGCCATCTGCCAGCTGACCGGAAGCGCCTGTGCGCCGCCCGGCGGCGACGTGGTCGCCGGTGAAGGGAACGGGAGCGGCGGTGGCGGCGGTGACGGCGCGACATCCGGTGCCGGGACCGAGGGCGCGACCGTGACCGGTGGCTCGGGCTCGTCCGGGGGCAACGGCTCCGGAGGCAATGGCGCCGGCGGTTCGGGCTCCGGTGGTTCCGGCTCCGGAGGCGCGGACGCGACCGGCGGCTCCGGCTCCGGTGGTTCGGGCTCCGGCGGCTCCGGCTCCGGTGGTTCGGGCTCCGGCGGCTCCGGTTCGACCGGTGGCTCCGGTGGTTCCGGCGACACCAGTGGTTCCGTGGGCACCGGTGGTTCGGAGGGGACCGCCGGTTCTTCCACAGAGGTCGACGCGGGTAGACAAGAGCCGGGCGGCGGTTCCACCGGCGAATCCGACGGTGGTTTCCTCTCCGGCGTCGTCGGCGACGACGGCCTGATGGGCGACATCACCGGGGCGATCGACACGATCGCGCACCCCGTGGACACCGTGAGGGGCGTCGTCGACCAGTACTCCCAGGCCGCGAAGAAGGCCGGCGGCAAGTGGGACAAGGGCCAGTTCATCGCCGCCGCGTGGGACGCGAGCAAGGGCGGTGGCGCGTTCAGCGGGATGCCCGGTTCCGGTACGCGCGTCGATGCCGCGGTGGGGGAGTCGGAGCGCCAGTACCTCGAGGAGCGCATCCCGTCCAACGCCAACGCGGCCGCCCGTGAGTTCTGGTGGAACGGGATGACCCAGGAGCAGCGCGACCGCTACCTGGACCTCTTCCCGGAGAAGATCGGGATGATGGACGGGATCCCGGCGGCGGACCGGGACGCGGCGAACCGCAAGAACCTGCCGAACCTGATCTCGAAGCTGGAGGGGCAGACCGACAAGGAGTCGCAGAAGAAGCTCGCCGGGCTGCGGGAGATCGAGCGGCAGCTCAAGGAGGGCAGCCAGCCTCCGATGTACCTCATCGGCATCGGGGACGAGGGCAACGGGCGGGCCATCGTCTCCTACGGCAACCCCGACACCTCGAAGAACGTGTCGGCCTACGTGCCGGGGCTGAACACGTCCCTCGACGAGGAGTTCGCGAAGAGCGGCCTCAAGCGGGCCCGTGACACGGCGATCGGCGCCCAGGGCTACGACCCGTCCAGCGCCGCGATCATCTGGCTCGGGTACGACGCGCCGCAGACCCCGGACGGGCTGCAGAGCCTGGCGGTCGCGGGCACCAAGCGGGCGGAGAAGGGCGGCGCGGCCTACAACGAGTTCATGAGCGGCATCGTCGCCACCAACCGGACCGGTGATCCGCACATCACGGCCATCGGGCACTCCTACGGCTCGCGCGCCGTCGGTGCCGCGACCCAGCACCCCGGCGGCATTCCGGGGGTGGACGACATCATCCTGGTCGGCAGCCCCGGTGTGGGCGTGGACAACGCCGCTGACCTGGGCGTCGGCGCCGGGCACGTCTTCGTGGGTGCCGCGGAGAACGACCCGGTGACCAAGCTCCCGTCCAAGACGCAGGTGGTCGTGGGCGCGATCGGTATGGTGCTGGGTGGGCCGGCCGGCTCCTACGTCGCGGGGGATCTGGCCGACCCGGGCGACGACGACCTCTGGTTCGGCAAGGACCCGGCGAGCAAGGCGTTCGGGGCCAGGCGGTTCCCGGTCGACCCGGGCAAGCCCATGAGCTTCGACTCGCACTCCAACTACTTCACCCCGTCACGGGACGCCGTCTCCGCGGACAGCATCGCTCTTATCGTGTCGGGGCACGCCGACCGGCTCAAGATTGAGGAGTACCGATGAGGCGCAAGTTCCAGATCGCGACGGTGGCGCTGGTGGTCGGCCTCGCGCTGGCCGGTTGTGGCAGCGAGCAGGCCGGGTCGGGTGCGAGTGGCAGGACCGGCGCGGCCAAGAGCGTCACGGGCACCGGGAAGGACAACGGCACCAAGGGGAACAGCGTGGACATGCAGGAGGCCGCCGAGACGTCCGACGGCATGCTCGACGCCGTGCTGAAGAAGATCGACCCCGAGGTGCAGTGGGCGCACGGTCCGACGACGAAGGGCAGTTGTGACGTGACGCGCAGGCGCACCGTCATGACCATCGTGTCGGCGGACCGTCGCCAGGACTTCCTGGACCAGGTCGAGAAGTTCTGGCGCGAGAGCGGCTACCGGATCAAGGCGAAGAACGTCGACGAGACGTTCCCGGCGGTCTACGCGCAGACGGACACCGGCTTCGGCATCAGCGTGAGCGTCCGCGCCAAGGGGCAGGTCTTCTTCGAGGCGGACACTCCCTGTGTGAAGGAGTCGAAGGTCGCCGAGCCGAAGTCCGAGCCGAACGGGCCGGCGTACAAGGGGGTCTACCCCCTGCCGAGTCCCAACGTCCGCTCCGACCACTGGTCGGCCTGACGAACGATCCGATGCGCCGGGCGGGACGAACTCCCGCCCGGCGCATCGGGCTGTCACGGGGCCGTGCGCCCGCCCGGTCCGCCCCCGAGCCCCCTGCGTCCTCCCCGTGCGCCGGCCGTGACGACCCGTGCGCCGCTCATGACGACCCATGAACCGGAAGGCCCGTCAGGTGCGCCCGGGCGGGGGGACGGTGCTCCTGGGTGCGGCATCGGTGCGCCGGAACGGCGGGCCGGGGGCCCCTGTGACCCGGCCGACTCGTACACACCGTCGAAATCGCCCATGAACCCGTCCCCGATGGGGGATGGTTGAGGGGTGCGCAAATTCTGGGTGGTCGGTGGCATCGGTATGGGCGTGGCCATGTCCTTCGTGGCCCTGCTCGTCGTCGGTACGTACTCCGCCGCCGCCGGGCTCGCGGGTTCCGGCGGCGGGGCCGTCGCGCTGGCGAAGGGGGCCGTGCCCGCCAAGTACCAGTCGCTGGTGGAGAAGTGGGGCAACCTCTGTCCCGCGATCAATCCGGCACTGCTGGCCGCCCAGCTGTACCAGGAGAGCGGCTGGAACCCGCGGGCGGAGAGTCCCGCGGCCGCCCAGGGCATCGCCCAGTTCATCCCGGGCACCTGGGCCGGGCACGGGATCGACGGCGACAAGGACGGCGACCGGGACGTGTGGGACCCGGCCGACGCGATTCCCTCCGCCGCCTCGTACGACTGCGAACTCGCCGGTTATGTGAAGAAGGTGCCGGGGGACCCGACGGACAACATGCTGGCCGCGTACAACGCCGGCG
This sequence comes from Streptomyces sp. NPDC002669, assembly GCF_042889165.1. Taxonomy (NCBI): domain Bacteria; kingdom Bacillati; phylum Actinomycetota; class Actinomycetes; order Kitasatosporales; family Streptomycetaceae; genus Streptomyces; species Streptomyces sp. NPDC002669. The sequence goes on from NZ_JBIAQQ010000011.1 coordinate 31,221, forward strand.
CGTACCGGGTGATCCGGTCCGGCGGCGTCCCGGACATCGAGGAGACGCGCAACTACGTCGACATCATCCGGTCCCTGGAGAAGAGCTTCGCCCGGCCCGTCGGGCGGGTGCAGCCCTCGCAGCAGGCGGCCGGGGCGATCTACTTCGCGCAGAAGAAGCTCGGCACGCCGTACCTCTGGGGCGGGAACGGCACGCCCGAGCAGAACGGGCGGTTCGACTGCTCGGGGCTGACCCAGGCCGCGTACCGGACCGTCGACATCGAACTGCCCCGGGTGGCGAACGACCAGTACAACGCGGGGCCGCACCCCTCGCGGGACGAGCTGCTCCCGGGCGACCTGGTGTTCTTCTCGGAGGACCTGACCAACTCGCGGGCCATTCATCACGTGGGCCTCTACGTCGGAGGCGGGTACATGATCAACGCTCCGTACACCGGGGCCGTGATCCGGTTCGACAAGATCGACACCCCCGACTACTTCGGGGCGACACGGGTCACCAAGGACGGGGCCGCGGCCCTCCCGAAGGCCCGGCCCGGGGCATGACGCGGCGGCGGCGATGGCCGGAACTCTCCGTGAAGCCTGGGCCCTGAGCTGCGGTGATGAGTCTCTCTTCGATAACGTCATGGTGATCATTCGGTGGAGAGAGGAACGCCTGCGCGGAGGACGTCGTTCCCTGGATGGACCGGGCCGGCGGCGCACCGACCGCGCGACGCCGACCGGGGAGGTCCGCCCGGGCGGAGCGGACGGAAGCACCGGTCCACGCAGCAGTGATCCACACAGTGGTCGAACCGACACGGGGGTTCGTCAGAGCGGGTACATGGGTGTGCCCGCGGCAGCAGACAAGACAAGGGGCCGCTTCAGATGGCTGGACTCGCAGTGGATGGGTCGAACCCCGACGTCAGCCTGCTCTACGACATCAACGGACTCGCGAAGTCCGCTCCCACCTGGTTCGACCGGGTCATGGAGTTCGTCGGCGAGTACGGGATCATGCTCGGCATGGTCCTGGTGGTCCTGTGGTGCTGGTGGAGCGTGCGCCGCCGGGGCACGGCCGACGACTCGGTGACGGCGGTCGCCGGGATCGTCTGGGCACCGCTCGCCGCCGGGATCGCGCTGCTGATCAACATTCCGATCCGCGGATTCGTGGAGCGCCCCCGCCCGTTCAAGGACCACCAGGGGCTGGACGTCCTGGTGACGGGGAAGACCGACTTCTCCTTCGTCAGCGACCACGCCACGATGGCGATGGCCCTGGGTGTCGGGCTCTTCGTGGCCAACCGGAAGTTCGGCCTCGCCGCGATCGGGCTGGCCCTGGCGGAGGGCTTCTGCCGGGTCTACATGGGCGTCCACTACCCGACCGACGTCATCGGCGGATTCGCGCTCGGCACGGCCGTCGCCCTGCTGCTGGCCCCGCTGGCGATGATGCTGCTGACGCCGCTGGTGACGGCCGTCGCGCGGGTGGAGCGCTTCGGGTGGCTGGTGCGCTCGCGCAAGCAGACGCAGATCGCCCCGGCCACCGGGCGGGCCGGGACGTTCGGGATCCCCGAGCCGCGACCGGGCACGGGCGGCGGCGTCGGCGAGAAGGACCTGGCGGCGTAGGACGGGGTACGCGGGCCGGGCGCGCACCGTGCCGAGGAGCGGGTGAGGGGCCGGTGAGAACGGCCGACGGGCGGCTTCCCGAAAGGGGAGCCGCCCGTTCTCGTGCCCGCCCGTCCGGGCCCGCCCCCGGCCGCCGGGCGTCCATGACCGGCGATCAGGGGGACGCGGAGTCAGAGGGCCTGGGGGAAGGAGAAGAGGCGCCCGGGGTCGTACTGCTTCTTCAACCTGGCGAGACGGTCCGCCGCCGAACCGTAGTAGGCGCGGCGCCAGTCGGTCAGCGTCGGGTCGGTGTAGTTCTGGTACGCCGCCCCGGACGCGTACCGGCGCATCGACGCATGAGTGTTTTTCAGCCAGTCCTGCTGGGCGCTGCCCGCCGTGCCGGGGTCCCAGGCCCCGATGTACTGGGCGAGCACGCGCGCGCCGCGGTGGACGAAGGCCGTCGCCTGCGGGGAGACCCGGTTGACGGCCCCGCCGAGCGCGGTGAGCGCGATGGAACCCGCGCCTCCGCCCTGTGCGGCGGAGATCCGGGTGAACGCCTCGGCCCGGTCGAGCAGGGCCCGCACGCCCGCCGGGGGCAGGGAGCGCTCGTAGAAGTCGGAGGCGGCGGCGTAGGTCTCGCGGCCGAGCGTGCCCTGCGGGGAGCGGCCGGGCGTCGTGCCCGGCAGCCGGCACTGGTCCTCGGAGATCCCCGAGCAGCCCGCGTACAGCAGCATCGACTCCTCGTAGCCGCGGCGGCGCAGCGATACGGAGGAGGCCGGGGCGCCGATCCGGTCGGCGAGGCGGTCCACGGCGTTCTGGAGGTCGCCGTAGGTGCCGAGGCTGAACGCGGCGACCGAGACGGTCGGGGCGACGCCGCCCGGTCCCGCGTTCAGATGGGCGGCGGACCAGATCTCGTCGGGCTGGGACGGCCCCCACTCCTGCCAGGCCGTGACGACGGACCGGGCGCGCGACCACGGCCACGCCATGTAGGCGGTGACGGTCTGCGGGGCCGGGCTGGTGCGGAAGGTCAGTTCGGTGACCACGCCGAAGTTGCCGTTGCCCGCGCCGCGCAGCGCCCAGAACAGGTCCGGGTGGTTCCTGGCATCCGCGGTGAGGGTCTTGCCGTCGGCCGTGACGAGGGTCGCCGAGGTCAGGCTGTCGCAGGTCAGGCCGTACGCGCGGGCGACGACGCCGTGGCCGCCGCCGAGGGTGAGGCCGGATATGCCGACCGTGGGGCAGGAGCCGCCGGGGATCGTCCGGCCGCCGCGGGCGAGGTTCCGGTAGACGTCCATGAGCTTGGCGCCCGCCCCGATCGTGCCGTCCCGCTCGACGCGGGACAGCGCGGAGACGTCGATGACGAGGTGTCCGTTCCCGCTCGACCAGCCCGCGTACGAGTGGCCGCCGCTGCGGATGGACACCGGGGTGCCGGTGCGGCGGGCGAAGGCCAGGCACTCGCGGATGTCCGCCTCGTGGCCGACATAGGCGACGGCGGCGGGCTTCAGGCCGTCGAAGCGGGTGTTGTAGAGCTGACGGGCGGTCGGGTAGGACGCGTCCTGCGGCCGGACGAGGCCGCCGTCGAGGCCCTCGGCCAGGGCGGACCAGTCGGCGGACCCGGCGGAGGCGGTCCGCGACGGGGACGGCGGGGCGGACGGGGTGGGGGAGGCGGGACGCGGGCCCGGGGTGCCGGAGGCGCCCGGGGCGGGAGCGGGCGGGCCGCCGCACGCGGTGGTGGTGACGCCGACGAGGGCCGCCGCGGCGCCCGCGGTGAGCAGGGTGCGCCGGGCGGGCGGGGGCGGCAGGTTCATCGGGTCTCCGATTCATGACGCTCATGGGCCGGCCGACCGGTGGCGGCGGGGCCGGGCGTGGGGGGAACGGCGGAACGAGTCAGGGACGGGAGGCGAAGGAGACGGGAAAAGGGGCGGGTCAGGGGGCCGCCAGGTGTTCCGCGGCGTCCGTGCGGGCGCGGTCCCTGGAGCGCCGGGCCGGTCCGTACCAGCCGCAGCCGCAGCGGGCGGTGCAGAAGGAACCGCGTTCCACCGTCGTCGGTTCGTGCGCGACGGGTGCGGGGGTGGGGGGAAGCGGGGGGACCTCATCGGTGTGTCGGTCGTACACCCGTCCACGGTACTGGTCGTGGCCTCCTGAGGTGAGGCCCGTGGGAACGGCGTGACGGGGGACACGGGCCGTCGTTAATCCGGAACGAACGAGCCTCTCGGGCAGGCGTTACATCGTTGGGGGTTGGCAGGCGATGCTGGTGCGGCAGCACAGGTCCAAGGGTGGTGCGCGGGCCGTCTGCGCCCTTGCCGTGGCGGGCGTGATGGCGGCGACCGGCGGGTGCTCGGGCGGCGGTGGCGGCGACCGGGCCGTGGCCGACGACCGGGGCGGGGCCGACTCCCTCGACGCGGTGCACCGCGCGGCCGCGGTGCTCGCGGGCACGGTGACCGGCACGGGCACGGCGGTCATGTCCGGGGCCGCCGGTCCGGGCGCCGCCGGGAGCGCCGAGGTGCGCACGGCGATGGAGACCGCGGCGGGCGGTACGCGGGTGACGATCCGGGGCCGGGGCGTGTACGACTTCCGCCACCGCACGGGCCGGCTCACGGTCGTGCTGCCCGAGGGCGCCGCCGGTGCGGCCGAGCACCGCCCCGTCACCGAACTGCTGGCCCCCGGCGCCCTCTACATGATGAACCGCGGCGCCGGGGTGCCCGCGGACAAATGGGTCAGGGTCGACACCACGTCCCTGGCGGACGGCAATCTCGTCACCGGCGGGGCGACCGACCCGATGGCCGCCGCCGAACTGCTGCGCGGGGCGGACCGGGTGACGTACGTGGGCAGGGCCGTGCTCGACGGGGTGCCCGTGCGGCACTACCGGGGGACGACGGACCTCGGGCGGGCGGCGCGGGAGGCCGCGCCGGAGTCGCGCGGGGCGCTGCGCGCGGCGGCGAAAGGGTTCCGCAGGGACACCGTGCGGTTCGACGCGTACCTCGACGACCAGGGGCGGCTGCGCAAGGTGCGCCACCGGTTCGGCTTCGCCGACGAGGGGCCCGCGGTGGAAGTGGTGTCGACCACACTGCTGTACGGGTTCGGGGTGCCGGTCTCCGTACGGCTGCCGGACGGCCGCGACATCTACACCGGACGCATCCGGCAGCGCTGACCTGGCGCGGACCGGGCGAGCGGGGGCCGGGAGCGGGGGCGGGAGCGCGGTCCGGCGAGCGCGGACGCGGCCGAGGGGACGGGAATGGGCATGCCGGCGGTACGAAATGGTCCGTCCGTGCCATGCGCGACGCGTGGTCCGCTCCTTACGCTGGTGCCGGGACCGGCGATGCCCGCCGGGCGGCCACCGGTGACGCGGGCACCGGCGGTTCGGCGACGGCAGTGAGAGGTGAGTGACGTGATGACGCTCGGCGCGCCGACGGTGTCCGACCATGTGGCCCTCGCCGAGATCGAGCTCTGCGGCGAGCTGATGATCGCCGCCTCGGCCGCGATCGGGGAGCGGCTCAGCGCGGACCGCATCGACGAGGTGCTGGAAGTGCGCGGGATCGCCGAACGGGCCGCCGTCCCCCGGCAGGGCGATCGCCGGGGGTGAGGTGCGGGGCCGTGGCGGACGCGGAGCGGCCGGGCTCGGAGGCCACCCGACGGGCTCTCAGGTGCGCAGCAGCCGGGCGATCGCCTTCGTGGCCTCCTCGACCTTGGCGTCGATCTCCTCCCCGCCCTTGACCGCCGCGTCCGCGACGCAGTGCCGCAGGTGCTCCTCCAGCAGCTGGAGCGCGAAGGACTGGAGCGCCTTCGTGGACGCCGAGACCTGGGTCAGTATGTCGATGCAGTAGACGTCCTCGTCGACCATGCGCTGGAGCCCGCGGATCTGGCCCTCGATCCGGCGCAGTCGCTTGAGGTGTTCGCTCTTCTGGTGGTGGTAGCCGTGTATGCCGTGGTCGTGATCGGTGACGGCCGGTTCGGTTTCCGCGGCGACGGTGGTCCCGGCGGTCTCGGTGGTGGTCATTACTGCCTCCCGTTTTCTCTCTACCCTGCCGTTCATATACCCCTGGTGGGTATATCCTAACGAATTCCTCTGAAACGTGACCGGGGGCCCGTGCCGATCGCGGTGTTCGATGCGCGACACTGAAGAATGCCGGTTAGCCGTGGCCGGATGATGCGCCTAGCATCAGCCTGACCGAATCCAAAGCACCCCGAGGACCCCACGTGCGCTTTCGTCTGACCCCCAGGGAGACGAGCTTCTACGACATGTTCTCCGCGTCCGCGGACAACATCGTCACGGGCTCGAAACTCCTGATGGAATTGCTCGGGGCGGACTCTGCCTCCCGAGTCGAGATCGCGGAGCGCATGCGGGCAGCGGAGCACGCGGGGGACGACGCGACCCACGCGATCTTCCACCAGCTGAACTCCTCTTTCATCACGCCGTTCGACCGCGAGGACATTTACAACCTCGCATCGTCGCTCGACGACATCATGGACTTCATGGAGGAGGCCGTCGACCTGGTCGTGCTGTATCAGGTCGAGGAACTCCCCAAGGGCATCGCCCAGCAGATCGAGGTGCTGGCCCGCGCGGCCGAGCTGACCGCCGAGGCGATGCCGGGGCTGCGGACGATGGACAACCTCACCGAGTACTGGATCGAGGTGAACCGCCTGGAGAACCAGGCGGACCAGATCCACCGCAAGCTGCTCGCCCACCTCTTCAACGGCAAGTACGACGCCATCGAGGTGCTGAAGCTCAAGCAGATCGTGGACGTGCTGGAAGAGGCGGCCGACGCGTTCGAGCACGTCGCCAACACGGTGGAGACCATCGCGGTCAAGGAGTCCTGAACCACGTGGACACCTTTGCGCTGATCGTGACCATCGGTGTCGCGCTCGGCTTCACGTATACGAACGGCTTCCACGACTCGGCGAACGCCATCGCCACGTCCGTCTCCACGCGCGCGCTCACCCCGCGCGCGGCCCTGGCGATGGCCGCGGTGATGAACCTGGCCGGCGCGTTCCTCGGCAGCGGTGTCGCCAAGACCGTCAGCGAGGGCCTGATCGCGACGCCCGAGGGGCAGAAGGGGATGGGAATCCTCTTCGCCGCGCTCGTCGGCGCGATCATCTGGAACCTCGTCACCTGGTACTTCGGACTGCCCTCCTCGTCCTCGCACGCCCTGTTCGGCGGCATGGTCGGCGCGGCGCTCGCCGGCGGGACGATGGTGCACTGGGACGGGGTGCTCGACAAGATCGTCATCCCGATGTTCCTCTCGCCGGTCATCGGTCTGGTCGTCGGCTATCTGGTGATGGTCGCGATCATGTGGATGTTCCGGAAGACCAACCCGCACAAGGCCAAGCGCGGTTTCCGGATCGCGCAGACGGTCTCGGCGGCGGGCATGGCGCTCGGCCACGGTCTGCAGGACGCGCAGAAGACGATGGGCATCGTGGTGATGGCCCTGGTCATCGCCGACGTGGAGAGCCCGAGCGACCCGATCCCGGTCTGGGTGAAGCTGGTCTGCGCGCTGATGCTCTCGCTGGGCACGTACGCGGGCGGCTGGCGCATCATGCGCACGCTCGGCCGCAAGATCATCGAGCTGGACCCGCCGCAGGGCTTCGCCGCGGAGACGACCGGCGCGTCGATCATGTTCGGCTCGGCGTTCCTGTTCCACGCGCCGATCTCCACGACGCACGTGATCACCTCCGCGATCATGGGTGTGGGCGCCACGAAGCGGGTCAACGCGGTCCGCTGGGGCGTCGCCAAGAACATCATCCTGGGCTGGTTCATCACCATGCCGGCCGCGGCCCTGGTCGCCGCCGCGAGCTACGGCGTCGTGGTGCTGCTCTTCGGCTGACGGCCGCGGCGGGACGTCTCCGTACGGACGGAAACGGGGCCGCCCCCACTCCCTCGCGGGAGTTGGGGGCGGCCCCTTCGCCTTGCGGTGGCACCGCCATGCAGCACCTCAAGGCAGTTCTGGGAACGAGGCCGGTTCGCCGGAGGGGTGGGGCGGTTCGCCGGTGGAAACCCACCACCGGGCGTCACCACCCACGCCCCGGCCCGCCCGGGCCCGTTGCCGGGTGCCTATCCGAAGCGGCCCGAGATGTAGTCCTCGGTCGCCTGGACGGACGGGTTGGAGAAGATCCGCTCCGTGTCGTCGATCTCGATGAGCTTGCCGGGCTTGCCGACCGCCGCGAGGTTGAAGAACGCCGTGCGGTCGGAGACGCGGGCCGCCTGCTGCATGTTGTGCGTCACGATGACGATCGTGAAGCGCTCCTTCAGCTCGCCGATCAGGTCCTCGATGGCGAGGGTGGAGATCGGGTCCAGGGCGGAGCACGGCTCGTCCATCAGCAGCACGTCCGGCTCGACGGCGATCGCGCGGGCGATGCACAGACGCTGCTGCTGACCACCGGAGAGGCCGGAGCCGGGCTTGTTCAGCCGGTCCTTGACCTCGTTCCAGAGGTTGGCGCCGCGCAGGGACTTCTCGACGATGTCCGAGAGCTCGCTCTTCTTGTACGAGCCGTTCAGCCTCAGCCCGGCCGCGACGTTGTCGAAGATCGACATGGTCGGGAACGGGTTGGGGCGCTGGAAGACCATGCCGACCGTGCGGCGCACGGTGACCGGGTCCACGTTCGGCCCGTAGAGGTTCTCGTCGTCCAGCAGCACCTTGCCCTCGACGCGGCCACCGGGGGTGACCTCGTGCATGCGGTTCAGGGTGCGCAGGAAGGTGGACTTGCCACAGCCGGACGGGCCGATGAAGGCGGTCACGGAGCGGGGCTCCACGGTCATCGAGATGTCCTCGATGGCGAGGTGGGAGCCGTAGTAGGCGGACAGGCCGCCGACGTCGATGCGCTTGGCCATCTGAATCACTGCTTCTTTCGTGCCGCGTCAGCGGCCGGTCTTCGGGGCCTTCCAGCGGGCGATGCCGCGGGCCACCAGGTTGAGGATCATGACGAAGGCGATCAGGACCAGCGCGGCGGCCCAGGCACGGTCGTACGACTGGTCGGTACCGACCTTGTACTGCTCCCAGATGTAGAAGGGGAGCGAGGACTGTGCGCCCTGGAACGGGTTGGGGTTGATCAGCTGGCTGCCGAAGACCAGCAGCATGATCGGCGCGGTCTCACCGGCGATGCGGGCGATCGCGAGCATCACACCGGTGGTGATGCCGCCGATCGCGGTCGGGAGGACCACCTTCAGAATGGTGCGCCACTTCGGGACGCCGAGGGCGAGCGATGCCTCGCGCAGCTCGTTCGGGACGAGCTTGAGCATCTCCTCGGTGGAGCGGACGACGACCGGCATCATCAGGATCGTGAGGGCCAGCGCACCCATCAGACCGGACGGCTGGATCTTCGCCATCAGCATGATGGAGAGGATGAAGAGGCCCGCGACGATGGACGGGATGCCCGTCATGACGTCGACGAAGAAGGTCACGGCCTTGGCCAGGGTGCCCTTGCCGTACTCCACCAGGTAGACGGCGGTCAGCATGCCGAGGGGGGCGGAGATCAGGGTGGCGATGCCGACCTGCTCCAGCGTCCCGATCAGCGCGTGGTAGACACCGCCGGTCGCGTCGGAGCCGAGCACCCCGCCCATCGAGTGGCTCAGGAAGTACCCGTCCAGGCGCTCCGCGCCGCGGCTGATCGTCGTCCACAGGAGCGAGGCGAGCGGCGCGACGGCGAGCAGGAAGCACACCCAGACGATGCTGGTGGCCAGCCGGTCCTTCGCCTGGCGCCGGTTCTCGACGACCGAGGTCGTGACGTACGAGATGACGAGGAAGAGCAGGGCGGAGAACAGGCCCCACTGGGTGCGGCTCTGCCAGCCGGCCGCGGCGCCGATGCCCACGCCCAGCGCGATCGCGACGGCCGCGAAGGCGAGCGGCGCCCAGCGGGGGAGCGCCCGGCTGCTCAGACCGTTCGGGCGGACGGGCGCCGCCGGGGCGGGCCGCTCCTGGATGTCGGTGTTCACTGCCTGGCTCATGCGTTGGCCCCCGAGTACTCCTTGCGGCGGGCGATGATGAGCCGGGCCGCGCCGTTGACCAGCAGGGTGAGGACGAAGAGGACGAGGCCCGAGGCGATCAGGGCGTCGCGCCCGAACTGGTCGGCCTCGTCGAACTTCGCGGCGATGTTCTGGGCGAACGTGCCGCCGCCCGGGTTGAGCAGGTGCGCGGAGATGACGAAGCTCGGCGACAGGACCGTGGCGACGGCCATCGTCTCGCCGAGCGCCCGGCCCAGGCCCAGCATCGAGGCGGAGATCACGCCCGAGCGGCCGAAGGGCAGCACCGAGAGGCGGATGACCTCCCAGCGGGTCGCGCCCAGCGCGAGGGCGGCCTCCTCGTTCATCCTCGGGACCTGGAGGAAGACCTCGCGGCTGACGCTGGTCACGATCGGCAGGATCATGATCGCGAGCAGGATGCCGACGGTGAAGAGCGAGCGGGCGATGCCGACCTCGGTCTTCTCGAAGACGTACGTCCAGCCGAAGAACTGGTCGAGCCAGAGGTTCAGGCCCTCCAGGTACGGCACGAGGAAGAGGGCGCCCCAGATGCCGTACACGATGCTCGGCACTGCGGCGAGCAGGTCGACGACGTAGGCGAGGGGCGCGGCCAGCTTGCGCGGCGCGTAGTGCGAGATGAACAGGGCGATGCCGACGGCGACCGGGACCGCGATGGCCATCGCGATGACCGAGCTGACGACGGTGCCGAAGAGGAGGACCGCGATGCCGAAGACCGGCGGTTTGCCGGCCGGGTTCCAGTCGAGGGTGGTGAAGAAGTTGCCCTCGTTGTCGGAGATGGCGATCGAGGCGCGGTAGGTGAGGAACACGGCGATCGACGCCATGATCACGAGCAGCAGTACGCCCGAGCCGGTCGAGAGGCTCAGGAAGACCTTGTCGCCCGCGCGTCCGGTCTTCTGACCGGTGCGCGTGCGCGCCGGCGGCGAGGCCGGCGGCGTGTCTATCGGTGTGGTGGAAGCCATGGTCTTTCCGGTCTGTGTGGGGGAGCGGCGTCGGCTCCCCTGGCGGCGGTGCACCGGATGGGTGGTGGCGGCCGGTCCGGAGGGGTGCGCCGGACCGGTCCGCCGGGTGTTGCCCCGGGGGCCGCCGGGCCGTGTGCCCGGCGGCGTACTCGGTCGTTCACGGGAGTGCTTGCGGGAAGCGCCCGCGGGAAGTGCTTGCGAGCAGTGCTTACGAGAGGGACGCGATGGTCTCGCGGACCTTGGCGTTGATCTCGGCCGGGATCGGCGCGTAACCGGCCTCGGTGAGGAGCTTCTGGCCCTCGTCACCGGCGGTGTAGTTCAGGAAGGACTTGACCGTGGAGAGGGTCTCGGCCTTGTTGCCCTTGTCGCAGACGACCTCGTAGGTCACCAGGACGATCGGGTAGGCGCCCTCGGCCTTGGTGGTGTAGTCCAGATCCAGGGCCAGGTCCTTGCCGGTGCCCTTGATCTTGGCGGCGGCGATGGCCTTGGAGGCGTTCTCCGAGGTGGCCTTGACCGGGGCGGCGCCACCGGTGGCGATGTCGACGGTGGAGATCGACTGCGAGGTGGCGTAGCTGAGCTCGAAGTAGCCGATCGCGCCGTCGACCTGCTTCACCTGGGCGGCGACACCGGAGGAGCCGGACGCGGCCTGGCCGTTGGGGGCCGGCCACTTCTTCTCGGCCTCGTACTTCCAGTCGTTCGGGGCGGCGGCACCGAGGTACTTGCCGAGGTTCTGCGTGGTGCCGGAGTCCTCGGAGCGGTGGAAGGCCTGGATGTCCTTGTCCGGGAGCTTGGCGCCGCTGTTGAGCTTGGCGATCGCCGGGTCGTTCCACTTCTTGATCTTGGTGTCGAAGATCTTGGCGAGCGTGGGGGCGTCCAGCGTCAGGTTGTCGACGCCCTCCAGGTGGTAACCGATGGCGATCGGGCCGCCGACCATCGGGAGGTTGATGCCCTGGCCGCCCTTGCACATCTTCTTCGACTCGGCGACCTCTTCGGGCTTCAGCGCGGAGTCGGAACCGGCGAAGCCGACGGTGCCCTGGTTGAAGGCGATGATGCCTTCGCCGGAGGACGACGACTTGTAGTTGACCTCGACGCCGGAACAGCCCGCCATGTAGTTCTTGACCCAGAGGTCCATGGCGTTCTTCTGCGCGCTGGAGCCGGAGGCGAGGAGCTGGCCCTTGGCGTCGTCGCACTTGATGTTCGACGCGGCGCTCGTCTTGCCGCCGTTGCCGCCGGTGGAGCCGCTGTTGTCGTCCGAACCGCACGCCGTGAGGACCAGGGCGCCGGAGACGGCGAGGGCACCGAGCGCGGTGGCACGAAGCCGGTTCTTGCGCTGAAGCTTCACTTTCGGGTGTTCCTTCCAGGAGCCGCCGAGGTCTTTTCGTTCTTACGACGGCGTGCGATGTGGTGGGTGCTCCGGCCTCGCGCCGCGCACCGTGCACTGCCGAAGTTAGGCAGGACAGGTGAAGTGGCCTACGGGGGAGAGTGAACGGAAGGTGAACCGTGCGGGGCGACGTGGTTCCGGAGCGCCGGGGCACGAGGGCATGCCGGGACGCCCGGACCGTACGGGCGCGGGGACGGCCCCGGGCGTCGACTCGGGCGTCGGGCGGGGCGGTGAGCAGGGCGTCGGACTCAGGCGTCGGGCAGGGCGGTGAGCAGGGCGTCGAGCACGTCCCGGTCGCGGTCCCGGGTGAGCCGGGCGCGGGCCGCCGAGGGGGAGAGCCAGCACACCCGGTCCACCTCGCGGCCGGGCACGAAGGCGCCGCCGGCCGCCTCGGCGGCCCAGTAGAGGACCTCCTTGGGGCGGCCGTCGACGAGGTAGCGGACCGTGGGCAACGGGGCGCCGGGCACGCAGTGGTGGCCGGTCTCCTCCAGCACCTCGCGCCGGGCGGCGTCCAGGGCCGGCTCGCCGCGCTTCAGCTTCCCCTTGGGGTGCGACCAGTCGTCGTAACGGGGCCGGTGGACCAGGCAGATCTCCAGCTCGCCGGAGTGCTCGGCGCGCCGCCACAGCACACACCCCGCGGCGAGCACCGGCCCGTGCTTTCGGGTGCTCCGGACGCGCCCGGACGGGTCCGGCGCATGTCCGGGCACGTCCGGGGCGGGGCCGCGGCCGTGGTCCCGCTCCCGGTCGTGGGCGGCGGGGCGGCCCGTGGTGCGGTGGCCGCCGGGCCCGCTCATGACCCGGTCACGGCCGCGGAGGCGTACGGCCAGCTCTCCCGGAACACGCCGCGGGCGGCCTCCACCTCGTGCCGCTGGTCGGCGTGGAGCACCCCGAGGGCGTACGCGGTGGCGGGGGCGATGCGGGGGGTGCGGGCCGCGGACGAGGCCGCCGCGGCGGCCTCCGCCGCGTCCCGGTGCAGGTCCAGCGCGCGGCCCGCCGCGGTCAGGACCGGGTCGGGGGCGCCCCGCACCACCTCGTGGGCGTACCGGTGCAGCCGCAGCAGCAGCCGGGCCCGGTGCCAGGGCGCGTCCTGCGCCTCGTTGTACGGTTCGGCCGTCCGGTCCGAGGGGAGCGCCGCCACCGCGCCGAGCAGCTGCTGTTCGGCCCGGTCGGCGGGGCCGTGCAGCATCTCCTCGGCCGGGGCCCCGGCCGAGGCGGCGAGCGGCACCTCCGAGGCGAGCAGGGCCACCGCGTCGGCCACCGCGTGGAAGCGGGCGGAGCCGAGCGCCTGGAGCGCCGCGGAGTGGGCGCGGGTCCGGGCGAGGGTCAGCTGCCGTTCGAGGAGCGCCCCGGCGCGGGCGGCGCCGACGCCGAGGGCGGCGCGCTCCTTGTCCCCGGCGGTGTCGGAGCTCTTGCGGGCGCCGGGCAGCGAGGTGCCGGACAGCGCGTGCAGCGCTTCGAGGAGCCGGTTCAGCCGGGTCGCGTAGGCGTGTTCCCGGGCCAGGGTGCCCGAGAGCCAGGCCAGTTCGGTGCGCAGCTGCTCGGCCCAGGCGGTGTCCAGCGTCGCCCGGAAGGTGTGCAGCGTGCCGCTGATCCGGCGGGCCGAGCGGCGCAGCGCCGCGGAGGCATGTTCGGCGCCGAGTCCGCCGGCGTCGGTGGGGGCGCTGCTCTCGCGGTGCAGGCGCAGGCTGCGGAGGAATTCGGCGGCCTGCTCCTGGAGGTAGGGCGCGAGCACCGCGCCCGCCGTGAGGTCCGCCTGCGTCGTCTGGTGGTCATGGCGTCGCACGCCGGCGCCTCCGGGCGTCAATGAGCATTTCCTGTACGTGCCGCAGCGGTTGGCCCTCCGTGTCCGTGGAGTGCCGGGTCCAGTTCCCGTCGGGACCCAGGTGCCAGGAGGAGGTGGTGTCGGCCATGCCGGTCTCCAGGAGACGGCTGAGCGCGGCGCGATGGGCGGGGTCGGTGACCCGGACCAGTGCTTCGATCCGGCGGTCGAGGTTGCGGTGCATCATGTCGGCGCTGCCGAACCACACTTCGGGTTCGCCGCCGTTGCCGAAGGCGAAGACCCGGGAGTGTTCGAGGAAGCGGCCCAGGACGGAACGGACCCGGACGTTCTCGGAGAGGCCGGTGACGCCGGGGCGGATCGCGCAGATGCCGCGCACCCAGATGTCCACCGGCACGCCGGCCATCGCGGCCCGGTAGCAGGCGTCGATGATCGCCTCGTCGACCATCGAGTTGACCTTGATGCGGACGTAGGCGGTCCGGCCGGCCCGCTGGTGGGTGATCTCCTTGTTGATCCGGGCGATCAGCCCGTCGCGCAGGGACTTCGGCGCGACCAGGAGGCGGCGGTAGGTCTCGCGGCGGGAGTAGCCGGAGAGCCGGTTGAAGAGGTCGGAGAGGTCCGCGCCGACCTGCGGGTCCGCGGTCAGCAGGCCGAGGTCCTCGTACAGCCGGGCCGTCTTGGGGTGGTAGTTGCCGGTGCCGACGTGGGAGTAGCGGCGCAGCGTGTCGCCCTCCTGCCGGACGACCAGGGAGAGCTTGCAGTGGGTCTTGAGGCCGACGAGTCCGTAGACGACGTGGCAGCCGGCCTCCTCCAGCTTGCGGGCCCACTTGATGTTGGCCTGCTCGTCGAAGCGGGCCTTGATCTCGACGAGGACGAGGACCTGCTTGCCGGATTCGGCGGCGTCGATCAGGGCGTCCACTATCGGTGAGTCGCCCGACGTCCGGTACAGCGTCTGCTTGATGGCGAGGACGTCGGGGTCGCCCGCCGCCTGTTCCAGGAACGCCTGGACGGAGGTGGAGAACGAGTCGTAGGGGTGGTGCAGGAGCACGTCGCGTTCGCGCAGCGCGGCGAAGATGTCGGGCGCGGAGGCGGATTCGACCTCGGCGAGGTCGCGGTGGGTGCCGGCGACGAACTTGGGGTACTTCAGCTCGGGCCGGTCCAGGGAGGCTATGCCGAACAGTCCGGTGAGGTCGAGCGGTCCGGGCAGCGGGTAGACCTCGGCGTCGGACACCTTCAGCTCGCGGACCAGCAGGTCGAGCACGTACGGGTCGATGGACTCCTCGACCTCCAGGCGGACCGGCGGGCCGAAGCGGCGCCGCATGAGCTCCTTCTCCAGGGCCTTGAGGAGGTTCTCGGCGTCGTCCTCCTCGACCTCCAGGTCCTCGTTCCTGGTGACCCGGAACATGTGGTGGGCGAGGACCTCCATGCCCGGGAAGAGCTCTTCGAGGTGGGCGGCGATCACGTCCTCTATGGGCACGTACCGCTGCGGCGACGCCTCCAGGAAGCGGGTCAGCAGCGGCGGCACCTTGACCCGGGCGAAGTGGCGGTGGCCGCTGACCGGGTTGCGCACGACCACGGCGAGGTTGAGCGAGAGCCCGGAGATGTACGGGAAGGGGTGCGCCGGGTCGACGGCGAGGGGGGTCAGCACGGGGAAGACGCGCTGCCGGAAGAAGGTGAACAGGCGGGCCTGCTCCTTCTCGGTCAGCTCGGGCCAGCGGATCAGCTGGATGCCCTCGTCGGACAGGGCGGGGGCGATGTCCTGCTGGTAGCAGGCGGCGTGCCGGGCCATGAGCTCGCGCGAGCGGGTCCAGATCAGGTCGAGGACCTCGCGGGGCTGGAGTCCGGAGGCGGACCGGGTGGCGACCCCGGTGGCGATGCGGCGCTTCAGCCCGGCGACCCGGACCATGAAGAACTCGTCCAGGTTCGAGGCGAAGATGGCGAGGAAATTAGCCCGTTCGAGGAGGGGGGTCGCCGGGTCCTCGGCCAGTTCGAGCACCCGTTCGTTGAACGCGAGCCAACTGCGTTCGCGGTCCAGGAAACGGCCCTGGGGCAGCTCGTCGCCGTCCACATCGGGTTCGTACGCGTCGGCGTCGTTGTCGATGTCGGGGTCCAGGTCGGCCGCGGTGGACAGCGCGGCCCCGTTGGAGGAGGCGGTGGCGACGGCGTGCGGCCGGTGCGCGGCGAGTGAGCCGACCGACGGCTGCACGGCGGGCTGGACCGGGACCTCGGAGCTGGGCTGCTGGCTCATGGACCCATTGTTCCGCGCGGATGGCCCGAAGGGCGCGCCGGAGGGCGTGGAGATCGCGGGGAACACACGGTTCGCGGCGCCCGTGCGGCCCGCACGGCCCGTCGGGTCCACGCGGTCGCCGCCGGGATCTCTCCCGTTGCGGGGGGTCGGCACAGCTGGCTGCATCCTGAAAGGTTGGCAAGCGCTTCTGAATGGCCGGTAACGGCGACATGACGTGCAGGAAGCGGTGTGGCCGTGCCCGGGTGCCCGAAGGCGCCCGGGCACGGCCACGTGCGGTCCGCTCAGCCGTGGCGGCGGCGCAGGACGCGGAAGGCGACTGTGACGGCGAGGACGGCGAGGGCGAGCAGGACGGCGCTCTCGACGAGTTGTAGCGGCCAGAAGTGCGAGGCCGGGTGGTAGTCGGTGAAGAGCGTGACCCCACCCCGGTCGGCCGGACAACTGGCGTGCTCGGCGGGGCTCAGCCCCTGCCCGAAGCAGTCCTTCCAGTAGAGCTCCCGGCCGGACGGGGTGAGCATGCCCGTTTCGACGACCCAGGGGCTGCCTTCCCAGGTGTGCCGGCCGAGGGCGCGGACCGTCGGCCAGAGTTCGTAGCGGCGCTTGCCGAACCCCAGCATGACGACGCCCAGGACGAGCGCGGTGAGGCCCATGGACAGGAGCATGCGGCGGACGAGGACGGCGCACAGGGCACCGACGGCCACGGCCAGCAGGGCGTACGCGACGGCTGTCGGGCCGAGGGCGGGGTAGACCCCGCTCGCGTACCAGCCGAGTTCCCGGGTGTCGCCCCGCAGGGCCGACCGGCCCCACCGGTAGACGAGGACCAGGACGGTCGTGCCGGCGGCCGTCAGGACCGCGGGCAGCGCGATCCGGGCGGCCAGCCACTGGGCGGGCGAGACCGACTGGGCCCAGACGAACCGGAAGGTGCCGTTCTCCAGCTCGCGGGCGATCAGGGGACCCGCTACGAAGACGCCGATGAGCCCGGCGAGCACCAGGACGGCGGTCCCGCCGCCCGCCAGATACGTCTCGGCGCTGGTGCGGGCGTAGGTGGGCAGGTAGGTGCCGTCGCCGCAGCGCGTGGTGTCGCCGTCGGCGCAGCGCTCGTACGAGGTGGCGACCCAGATCCGCAGCCCCACCACGAGGGCGATGCCCAGGACCAGGAGTGCGCAGGCCGCCCACAGCGCGCGACGGTGCTGGTGGACCAGGACCTTTACGGGGGCCCGCAGTTCGGCGGGCACGGCACGGGCGCGCGGAACGGTGAGGCTCATGCGGCCACCGCCCGGTCGGCCGCCGCGCTCGGGGTGAGCAGCGCGGGTGCGTCGGGTGCCCGCAGGTGCGCCAGCAGCAGTTCTTCCAGCGACGGCTCGGCGACCTCCCAGCCGGAGGCCGTGTCCACCGGGCCCTCCCGCCGGACGAGTGCGGTCTGCCGCCGCCCCGTGGTGCGGGACTCGACCACGGTGTGCGGGGCGAGGTCCCGCGCGGGGCCGGTGAGCAGGGCGTGCGCGGCGAGCAGGTCGTCCGTCTCGCCGCCGAGCCGGACGCGGCCGCCGTCGACGAGGAGGAGGTAGTCGCAGGCGTCCTCCAGCTCGGTGAGGATGTGCGAGGACATCACGATGGTGGTGGCGCGCTCGGCGGCCTCGGCCATCAGCACGCCCATCAGCTGGTGCCGGGCGAGCGGGTCGAGATCGGCCATCGGCTCGTCCAGCAGCAGCAGTTCGGGCCGCTTGCCGAGGGCGAGCGCGAGGGCGAGCCGGGTGCGCTGACCGCCGGACAGGGCGTGGACCCTGGTGCTCGCCGGCAGAGGGTCGGCGATGCGTGCGGCGATGTCCCGGTCCCAGGTGGCGGCGTTCAGCTCGGCGCCCGCCCAGAGCGTCTCGGCGACCGTCAGCCGCGGGTACAGCGGTCTGTCCTGGGCCACGTGGGCCACCCGCGCGCGAGCCTCCCCCGGGGACGCGCCCAGGATGCGCAGCGAACCCTCCGACGGGCGCAGGAGCCCGGCCGCGAGGGCGAGCAGGGTGGACTTGCCCGCCCCGTTGGGTCCGACGAGGGCGCACACCCGCCCGGCGGGCAGCCGGAAGGAACAGTCGCGCAGGGCCCGGGCCCCGGCTCTGCCCCGGTACTTCATCCCGAGGCCGGCGGCCTCGATCGCAGCGCCTGTCATCAGGCTCGATCCCCCTTGAAAGTGCTGTCCAGTACGGCGGTGAAGAGCGCGCTCACGTCGTCCTTCTCCAGCCCGGCCGCGCGGGCCCGGCGGGTCCAGTCGGCGAGTTCGGCGCGCAGCGGCGCGTCGTCGGCGGCCGCCGCGCCGCCGAGGCTCCGGGTGATGAAGGTGCCCAGCCCGCGCCGTGCCTCGACGAGCCCCTCGCGCTCCAGCTCCCGGTACGCCTTGAGCACGGTGTTCGGGTTGATGGCGGTGGCCTCGACGACCTCGCGTGCGGTGGGCAGGCGGTCACCGGGCTCCAGCAGACCGAGGCGGAGGGCCTGCTTGGTCTGCTGGACGATCTGGAGGTACGTGGCGACGCCGCTGCGCCGGTCGATGCGGTACTCGACCGCTGCGGACTCTGCCATTTTCACCCTTTCACTAGTTGAGTAGTGAAAGGGTGGCGCAAAGAGGGGGCGGCGTCAAGGAACGCCGCCCCCGGGGAAGCCGGTCCGACCCGGGTGCGGCACCCGGCCCCGGGCCGGGTGCCGCACCCGGCTCAGGACTCCGTGCGGTACATCAGGTCCACCTCGTGCGTGGTGAAGCCCATCCGTTCGTAGACGGCCAGGGCCGCCTTGTTGTCCGCGTCCACGTAGAGCATCGCGGTCGGCAGTCCCTCGGCGGCCAGGTGGCGCAGCCCGGTCGCGGTGAGGGCCTTGCCGAGGCCGCCGCCCTGGGCGTCGGGGCGGATGCCGACCACGTACACCTCGCCGAGCTGTTCCTCGGCGTGCACCTTCGTCCAGTGGAAGCCGATCAGCTCGCCGTCGCGCTCGGCCAGGAAGAAGCCCTTCGGGTCGAACCAGGGCTCCGCCTTGCGGTCGTCCAGGTCGCGCTGGGTCAGCGAGCCCTGTTCCGGGTGGTGGGCGAAGGCGGCGCGGTTCACCGCGAGCCAGGCGGCGTCGTCCTCGCCGGGCACGAAGGTGCGGATGGTGACGCCGGGCGGCAGCACCGGTTCCGCGATGTCCAGCGGCACCAACGGGCGCCGCAGCTGCCGCAGTTCACGGAAGAGCGAGAGGCCGAGGACCTGGGCGAGGTGCCGCGCCGCGGACTTCCCGCCGTGTGCCCACACCCGCAGCCGCTTCCCGGTCGTGGCGAGCAGCGCCGCGCCCAGCGCCCGCCCGTGCCCCTGTCCGCGGTACGCCGGGTGCACGACCAGCTCGGCGGCCGGGGCCTCGACGGGGTCGGTGTCCTCCAGTTGCGCGTAGCCGACCAGGGTGGTTCCGCCGATGAGCAGCAGGTGTCGCACGCCCGCCCGCCGCCCGCCCCGCAACTGAAGCCGCCCCTGCTCGGACACGGCCTGCCTGCCGTCGGACCGGGCCGCCTCCGCGAGCAGGTCCGACACGGCTTCGGCCTGCTCGGGGGAGAGCTCGTCGAGCGTCCGGATCTCACGTCCGGGAGCGGGGAGAGGTGCGTCAGTCGTCATACCACGAGCCTACGGGGACGGGGTGGCCGCGGGGAGGGACGCGGGTGCGGTCGGGTGGCGGACGGGGGCCACCCGGGGGGAGCGGGGGAGACGCGAGGGGCGGACGGGGCGCGACTTCGGCCCGTTCGCCCGCATCTTGCCTGCCCCGTACGGGTGATGTGTTCCGCTTTCTCCCGATACCGACCGCATGGCAACCACTTCGTAACCCCGAACACCTGTCGCGCTACGCGCGTTGACCCTAGGCTGCGGCACGAAGTCTCCAGACTCGTCAAGACCGTCAAACCTCCCGCTGAACTCACAAGGGGACCGATGTCAGCGACACCGCAGAAGAACCGCGCGTCCCGGCGGGTGCTCGCCGCCGCGGCCGGGCTCGCCACGGCCGGCGCGCTCGTCGCCGCGATGCCCGCCGGAGCCCAGGACCGCCAGGACCACGGGCACGGGCACCACAAGGGCCGCACCGTCGACGTGCAGCTGCTGTCCTTCAACGACCTGCACGGCAACCTGGAGCCGCCGGCCGGTTCGGCGGGCAAGGTCACCGAGACGCAGCCCGACGGCACGGTCAAGGAGATCCCGGCCGGTGGCATCGAGTACCTCGCGTCCTCGCTGCGCACCGCGCGCGAGGGACACCCGTACTCGATCACCGCGGCCGGTGGCGACATGGTGGGCGCCAGCCCGCTGCTGTCCGGTCTCTTCCACGACGAGCCGACCATCGAGGCGCTCAACAAGATCGACCTCGACGTGACGACCGTGGGCAACCACGAGTTCGACGAGGGCGCCACCGAGCTGGCCCGCCTCCAGAACGGCGGGTGCCACCCGGACGAGGGCTGCTACGAGAAGGGCAAGGAGTTCGGCGGCGCCGACTTCCCCTACCTCGCCGCCAACGTGACGAACGAGAAGACCGGCAAGCCGATCCTCAAGCCGTACACGGTGTGGAAGAAGAAGGGCGTCAAGATCGGCTTCATCGGGGTGACCCTGGAGGGCACGCCGAACATCGTCACGGCCAACGGCGTCAAGGGCCTGAAGTTCCACGACGAGATCGAGACGATCAACAAGTACGCCAAGGAGCTGAACCGGCAGGGCGTCAAGTCCATCGTCGCGCTGATCCACGAGGGCGGGGCCCCGGCCTCCACCTCGTACAACTACGACTGCGACAGCTCCGGCCCCGGTGACGGCATCTCCGGTCCGATCACGGAGATCGCCAAGGGCATCACGCCCAAGGTCGACGCGCTGGTCACGGGCCACACCCACCAGGCGTACGTCTGCACCATCCCGGACCCGGCGGGCAACCCGCGCATGGTCACCTCGGCGTCCTCGTTCGGCAAGCTCTACACCGACACGACGCTCACCTACGACCGCCGCACCAAGGACATCGTCCGCACGTCGGTGAAGTCGGCCGGTGCGAAGAACCCGAAGTCGGCGAACCACGTCGTCACCCGGGACCAGCCCAAGGCCAACGACATGACGGCCCTGATCGCCCGCTGGAACGCCCTCGCGGCGCCCATCGCGAACAAGCCGCAGGGCTACATCAGCGCCGACATCAACGGCCGCGGCTCCACGGCCCTGGAGAAGCCGCTCGGCGACCTGATCGCCGACGCCCAGCTGGAGGGCCTGGCCCCGGCGGACAAGGGCGGGGCGGTCGTCGCGTTCATGAACCCGGGCG
This sequence comes from Streptomyces sp. NPDC002669, assembly GCF_042889165.1. Lineage (NCBI taxonomy): Bacteria > Bacillati > Actinomycetota > Actinomycetes > Kitasatosporales > Streptomycetaceae > Streptomyces > Streptomyces sp. NPDC002669. The sequence continues at coordinate 52,400 of NZ_JBIAQQ010000011.1, forward strand.
GCATCCGCGCGGACCTGGTCCACAAGGCGAGCGGCGCCGAGGGCGACGGAGTGGTGACGTACGGGGAGTCCTTCACCGTGCAGCCCTTCACCAACATGATGAACGTCGTCGACCTGACCGGCGCCCAGCTGGTCACTGCGCTCAAGCAGCAGGTCAGCGGCTCCAACGAGGCCAGCCCGAAGATCCTCCAGATCTCGAAGGGCCTCACCTACACCCTGGACATGACGAAGTCCGGCGCGGACCGCGTGGTCACCGACACCATCAAGCTGAACGGTGAGGCGATCGACCTGGCCAAGACCTACCGCGTCGCCATGAACGAGTTCCTGGCGGGCGGCGGCGACGGCTTCGCGGCGCTCGGCGAGGGCACGAACAAGCTGGTCGGCGCCTCCGACCTGGACATGTTCAACGCCTACCTGGCGGCCCACTCCACGGCCGATGCCCCGCTGGCCCCGCCGGCGGCGGACCGGATCACGGTCATCCAGTGACGCGGTGATCCCAGTGACTCCCGTACGCGGGTGAGGAAGAGCGGTGGGTCGGCGGACCCACCGCTCTTCTGCGTATGGGGGGAGGGGTGCCGGGGCCGGGTTCCCTCCGCCGTCGTCAGAGCTTCCCGAAGGCCACCCCGCGCCAGGTCCACCCCGCCGCGAGCACCGCGTCGCGCACCGGGTCCTTCAGATCGGAGCTGTCGGCGCGGAAGGTCTCCGCCGGGCGGCCCTCCCCGTCCTTCCCGCGCCCGATCGTCCGGCTCCGGCTGCTCGTGCTCACCCGGCCGCGGGCCGACTCGGCGGAGAGCGCGAGGCGGGGAACGTCTCCCGCCCAGGTGACCCGCCACATCCGGTCGACGGCACGGACCTCGCGCCGGTCCGGGACCAACCGCAGGCGGATCTGGAGGAGTTCGGCCACCTGTGTGCGCAGGAAGGCGGTCCGCCAGGCAGGTTCCAGGATCCGCCACTCCGCCACCAGGCCGGCGTCCTCCGCCGCACCGTCCCGCACCAGCCAGGGCACGTCCGGCCCGCCGAGCGCGAGCAGCGCCGCCCGGACCTCGTGGGCGGGCAGCGGAACCACACCGTCGGCGGGGCGCCTCGTGCCGGTCAGCTTGTCGAACAGACCCATTCGGCCCTTCCTCTCCGGTGGCTCGGACGCACCTTACAGACAGCCAGGACCGGCCGGACCTGCCGCGTTCCCGGGCGGTCCGGGGCATCGCTCGCCGGCGGAAGACCCCTGGCGGAAGACGCCCGGCGGAAGACCCCTGCCCGGCTCGGCCGGGCGCCCCGCAGGTACCGGCGGGATTCCTCCCCATTCCCGTAGTGACGTGCACCCGTCATAATCTGACGGCTGATCCCCCACGGCAGACGGAGGCACCCCCGCATGAGCCCGTACACCGCCACGCGACGGAACTTCCTGGCCGGCGCCCTCGCCGCCACCGCCACCGTGTTCGTCGGCGCCGGCTCCGCGGCTGCCGACGGCCGACGGGCCCTCACCACCCAGGACTGGATGGCCACCGTCCCCGACGCCACCGAGCTGCGGGCGCTCACGATCCCCGGCTCGCACGACTCCGGCGCCCGCTTCGGCGGGCCCTGGACCGAGTGCCAGAACACCACGATCGCCGAGCAGTTGAACAGCGGCATCCGCTTCCTCGACGTACGGTGCCGGGTCACCGGCGGCTCGTTCGCGATCCATCACGGGGCCTCGTACCAGAACCTGATGTTCGGCGACGTGCTGGGCGCCTGCTGGGACTTCCTGGCCGCGCACCCCACCGAGACCGTGCTGATGCGGGTCAAGCAGGAGTACTCGGAGGAGAGCGACGCGACGTTCCGGGCGGTCTTCGACGACTACCTCGACAACCGGGGCTGGCGCCCGCTCTTCCGCATCGACGGCGCACTGCCCACGCTGGGCGGGGCCCGCGGCAAGGTCGTGCTGCTCGCGGACAACGCCGGTCTGCCCGGCGTCCGGTACGCCGATCCGGCGCTCTTCGACATCCAGGACGACTACATGGCGGAGCCGTTCGCCAAGTACCCCAAGATCGAGGAGCAGTTCCGCAGGGCGGCCCGGCAGCCGGGGAAGCTGTACATGAACTACGTCAGCACGGCGGCCCTGCTCCCGCCGCGCTGGAACGCCGACCGGCTCAACCCGCAGGTGCACTCCTTCCTGGACGGGCCGGAGGCGGTCGGCTGGACCGGGCTGGGGATCGTCCCGCTGGACTTCCCCGCCACCCGGTCCGGCCTGGTGGAGTCACTGATCAGGCACAACCCGGGCAGCTGAGCGACGAGGGCGCGCACCGCCCTCCGGGCGGGGAACGGCGGAAGCAGATACTGGCTCCGAAGACGGACACGGACGAGGAGCACACCAGTGACCAGCGACCATCGGACCGGACCGCCCCATTTCGGCAGCGAGCGCGACATGCTGCGGGCCTTCCTCGACTACCACCGCGCGACCCTCGCCATGAAGTGCGAGGGGCTCACCGACGAGGAGCTGCGGCAGCAGTCGATGCCGCCCTCCACGCTCTCGCTGCTCGGCCTGGTGCGGCACATGGCGGAGGTGGAGCGCGCGTGGTTCCGCCGGGTGTTCGAGGACAACGACGTTCCCCTGGTCTGGTCCGACGTGACCGACTTCCAGGCCGCGTACGACGCGAGCGCCTCGACGCGCGACGAGGCGTTCGCCGCCTGGGAGGCCGAGGTGGAGAACTCGCGCCGCATCGAGCGGGAGTCCGAGTCCCTGGACCGGTCCGGGTATCAGCCGAGGTGGGGCGAGGAGGTGTCGCTGCGGATGGTGATGGTGCACGTGCTCCTGGAGTACGGCCGCCACAACGGGCACGCGGACTTCCTGCGGGAGGGCGTCGACGGGACCGTGGGCGCGTGAGGTCCGGGGGGCGCCGGGGTCGAAACGGTCCGGAGCCGCCGGGGCCGAAACGATCCGGCCGGGGAGGCGCCGGCCCCGGCCTCACAGCCGCGGTGGCGGCTGGGGTGCCCCCGGCAGGCGGATCGATGCCTGCGTGCCGTCGCCCTCTGCCGGGCGCAGGGTGATCTCGCCGCCCGCCTGCTGGACGGTGCGGGCCACGATCGACAGGCCGAGGCCGGATCCGGGGAGCTGGCGGGCGGACGGGGAGCGCCAGAACCGTTCGAAGACGTGGGGGAGTTCGTCGGCGGGGATGCCGGGGCCGTGGTCCCGCACGGTCAGTTCGCCGTCGCGCAGGGCGACCTCGATCGTGCCGCGGGGCGGGCTGAACTTCACCGCGTTGTCCAGGACGTTGACCACCGCCCGCTCCAGCGCGGCCGGTTCGGCCCGTACGTACCAGGGGGTCAGATCGGCCCTGATCGTCAGTTCGGGGCCGCGCAGCCGGGCGCGTTCCAGGGCGGTGTCCGCGATCTCGTGCAGGGCGACGACCTGGAGCGGGCCGGGGCCCGCCGCGTCGGGGCGGGACAGTTCCTGGAGGTCGCCGATGAGCGAGGCCAGCTCGGTCATCTGCGCCTTGACCGACTTCATCAGGGCCCTGCGGTCGTCCGGCGGGATGGCCCGGCCGGTGTCCTCGCTGCGGGCGAGGAGTTCGATGTTGGTGCGGAGCGAGGTCAGCGGGGTGCGCAGCTCGTGCCCCGCGTCCGCGATCAGCTGGGCCTGGCGGTCGCGGGAGCTGGCCAGGGACGCGGTCATCGAGTTGAAGGAGCTGGACAGCCGGGCGATCTCGTCCTCGCCCTCGACCGGGATGCGGACGGTCAGGTCCTCGGTGCGGGCGACGTGTTCGACGGCCCGGGTCAGCTGGTCCACGGGGCGCAGACCGGTGCGGGCGACCCAGAGGCCGGCCGCCCCGGCGCCGAGCACCCCGATGCCGGAGACGGCCAGGAGCACCCAGGCCAGGGTGGACAGGGGCCGGTCGACCTCGCTGACGGGGCGGGCGAGGGAGAGGGCCAGTTCCGTGTCGGGCAGGCCGAGCCCCTGCGACACCCGCAGCGGGGTGGTGTACACGCGCATCCGCGATCCGTCGGCCGAGGTCGCCCAGTGCAGTGCGTCCACCCGCTCGTGGCCGATCACGGCGAGGTCCGCCCCGGTGACCGGCAGCCGGTCCGCCCCGGGCGCGATGCAGACCGTGCCCTGGGAGTCGACGAGCTGGACGGTGAAGCCGGAGTAGGGCCGGGGCGGGAGCTGGGTGGTGCCCCGGCAGTACGTGTACAGCTCGGTCAGGTAGCGCTTGTCGACCTGGGTGTCGCGCAGCGAGGCGTCCAGCTGGTTCTCCAGCTGGACCTTCACCATGAACCAGCACGACGCCGCGACCGCCGCCACCGCGACCGCCACCGCGGCCGCGACCAGCAGGGCGAGCCGGGTGCGCAGCGGCCGGGTGCGGAGCCGTCGCAGGGCCCCGGTCATCCGTCACCGCCGCCGGTGCGGAGCGCGTAACCGACCCCCCGCACGGTGTGCACGAGCCGCGGTTCGCCGCCCGCCTCCGTCTTGCGGCGCAGGTACATCACGTACACGTCCAGGGAGTTGGAGCTCGGCTCGAAGTCGAAGCCCCACACCGCCTTGAGGATCTGCTCGCGGGTCAGCACCTGGCGCGGGTGGGCCAGGAACATCTCCAGCAGGGTGAACTCGGTACGGGTCAGCTCGACCCGGCGGCTGCCCCGGGTGACCTCGCGGGTGACGAGGTCCATCCGCAGGTCCGCGAAGGCCAGCACGTTGCCGTCGTGGGCGCCGCCGTCGGCCGCCGGGGCCGCGTAGGAGCTGCGGCGCAGCAGGGCCCGGATGCGGGCGAAGAGCTCGTCCAGCTCGAAGGGCTTGACCAGGTAGTCGTCGGCGCCCGCGTCGAGACCGGTGACCCGGTCGCCGACGGTGTCGCGGGCGGTGAGCATCAGGATGGGGGTGGTGGTGCCCGCGGAACGGAGCCGGCGGGCGGCGGTCAGGCCGTCCATCCGCGGCATCTGGATGTCGAGGACGATGAGGTCGGGGGCGTAGGACTCCGCCCTGGCCAGGGCGTCGAGGCCGTCGACGGCGACCTCGGTGCCGTAGCCCTCGAACGCGAGGCTGCGCTGCAGGGCCTCGCGCACGGCGGGCTCGTCGTCGACGATCAGGATGCGCTGCGGATCGTCTTCGGCGGGGCTCATCGCTCGTTGTCCTCTTCTCGTCGGTACGGCCGCTGTTCCTCTCGGCTCTCAGCCTCGCACGGCCCCCGTCGGCCTCGCACGAGCGTCGCCTCAGGCGTTCAGGAGCTCAGGAGCCGTCGCCGGACCGCAGGGTGTCGAGGTCGGCCTTGAGCGTGTTCACGGGGATGGCGAAGCCGAGGCCCACGCTGCCCGCGCTCGAACTGCTCGACCCGCCGGACGAACCCGCCGAGTACATCGCGGAGTTGATGCCGATGATCTCGCCGTTCATGTTGATCAGCGCGCCGCCGGAGTTGCCGGGGTTGAGCGAGGCGTCGGTCTGGATGGCCTTGTACGTGGTGGTGGACTCGCCGGTGTCGCCGTTGAACTGGCGGCCGCCGAACTCGAACGGCCACTGTTCCTGGCCGCCCTGCCCCTGCCCCTGCCCCTGGCCGCTGCCGTCGTCCTTGGCGACCGTGACGTCGCGGTCGAGGGCGGAGACGATGCCGCTGGTGACGGTGCCGGTGAGGCCCTCGGGCGAGCCGATCGCGACGACCTGGTCACCGACCGCCACCTTCGAGGAGTCGCCCAGCGTCGCCGTCTTCAGCCCGCTCGCGCCCTGGAGCCTGATCAGCGCGAGGTCCTTGTCGGGGTCGGTGCCGACGACCTTCGCGGGGTACGTCCGGCCGGTGCTGAGCCGCACCTCGATCGAGGAGGCGCCGGAGATGACGTGGTTGTTGGTGACGACCTCGCCGTCGGACGTGATGACGACGCCGGAACCGGTGGACTCGCCCGCCGTCGAGGTCGCGTTGATCTCCACGATCATCGGCGACACGGCCTCGGCGACCCCGGCGACGCTGCCCTTGCTGCTCTGCGCGACGGTGGTGCCGGGGACGACGCCGCTGCTGCTCGTGGTGGTCGTGCCGGTGCCGGTGAGCTGCGTGACGACGGCGGCGGTGCCGCCGCCGACGATCGCCGCCGCGACGGCCACGGCCGTCAGCAGGGCGACCGGCCGCCGGGCCCGGTGCCGAGTTGGTGCCGGAGCGGCCGCGGACGGCATCGGTCCCGGACCCTCACCACCGTGTCCGCCGTCTCCGCCGTGTCCTCCGGAGCTGCCCGGGCCGGGCCACACGGTGGTGCCGGGGCCCGCCGCGATCGGCTCCGCGGGCCGGTGGGACGGCGGCGGCGGGTAGGCCGCGTCGCCGGTGCCGTACGGGTTGCCGTACGAGGGGTACGTCGGGTGCTCGCCGCTCGGGCGCTGGCTCTCTGTCATGCGTACGAGCGTGTCCGGCGAAGATGAGAGAAGCCTGAGCACGCCCTGAGAAGCCCGGCAGAAGCTCGTATGTCCGATGTAAAGGCTCACGAGCCGCCGGGCCGTGACGCCGCCACGCAGTCGAGCAGCCGGGCCGCCACGCAGTCGAGCTGCCTGCGGCCCGGCCCGGTCCGGTGCGTGGGTCAGTTCGGCGGGGGCGTCGGTTCCCCGCAGCCGCACGAGCGCCGCACCACCAGCGCGGACGGGAACTGCTTCAGCCGTTCGCGGCGCGAGCCCGACACCCGCAGCGAGTCGTCGAGCACCAGGTCCACCGCCGCCCGCGCCATCGCGGGCCGGTCCGAGGAGACCGTCGTCAGCGGCGGATCGGTCAGCCCGGCTTCCTTCACGTCGTCGAAGCCCGCCACCGCGAGTTCGCCCGGCACGTCGATCCGCAGTTCGCGCGCGGCCCGCAGCACCCCGATGGCCTGGTCGTCCGTCGAGCAGAAGATGGCCGGCGGCCGGTCCGGGCCGGCCAGCAGCTTCAGCGCCACCTGGTAGGCGTCGTAGCGGTTGTACGGAGCCTGGAAGAGCCGGCCCTCCGTCGAGCGCCCCGACTCGTGCATCGCCCGGCGCCAGCCCTCGACGTGGTCGGCGACCGGGTCGCCGACCGCCGGGGTGGACTCCACGCCGCCGAAGCACGCCACGTACTCGTTGCCGTGCTCCAGCAGGTGCCGGGTGGCGAGCTGGGCGCCGCCGACGTCGTCCGTGACGACCGCGACGTCCTCGATCGCCTCCGGCCGTTCGTGCAGCAGCACGACCCGCGCGTCCCACGCCTCTATCTCGGCCGCCGCCCGCTCGCTGGGGCCCTGGCTGACCAGGATCAGGCCGGAGACCCGCATGCCGAGGAAGGCCCGCAGATAGTGGACCTCGCGCTCGTCGCGGTAGTCGGAATTGCCGACCAGCACCATTTTTCCGCGCTCGGCGGCGGCCTGTTCGACCGCGTGCGCCATTTCCGCGAAGAACGGCTGCCGGGCGTCCGGCACGATCATTCCTATGAGGTCGGTCCGCCGCGACGCCATCGCCTGGGCGACCCGGTCGGGCCGGTAGCCCAGCTCCTTGATCGCGGCGAGCACCCGCTCGCGCGTGGCCGGGGCGACCGGCCTGGGTCCGTTGTTGATGACGTAGCTGACGACCGCTGTCGACGTACCCGCCAGTCTCGCCACATCGTCCCGCGTCACCTTGGCCACGCGCGGCAGTCTACGCGGATGGACCCGTCAGGCGGCAGGCCGGACCGGGGCTTTCTCCGCGGCCCCGGACGCCCGGGACTGCTCCGAACGGGTTACGGGGCAGGTGGCGGCCCCGCCGCGGCCCGGGCCCCGGTCCCCGTTCCGGTCCGAACCCCGGTCCCCGTCCCGGTCCGGGCCCCGTTGACCGCCCCGGTCTCCTCGGCCGCGCGGGCCTCCTCGGCGGCGCGCTCCACCTTCTCCGGCGCGACGAACCGGTAGCCGACGTTGCGGACCGTGCCGATCAGCGATTCGTGCTCGGGGCCGAGCTTGGCGCGCAGCCGCCGCACGTGCACGTCGACCGTACGGGTGCCGCCGAAGTAGTCGTAGCCCCAGACCTCCTGGAGCAGCTGGGCGCGGGTGAAGACCCGGCCGGGGTGCTGCGCCAGGTATTTGAGCAGTTCGAACTCCTTGAAGGTCAGGTCCAGGACCCGGCCCTTCAGCTTCGCGCTGTACGTCGCCTCGTCGACCGACAGGTCGCCGTTGCGGATCTCCATCGGGGAGTCGTCGACGCCGATCTGCTGCCGGCCGGTGGCCAGCCGCAGCCGGGCCTCGACCTCGGCCGGTCCCGCGGTGTCCAGCAGCACGTCGTCGATGCCCCAGTCGGCGGTGACGGCCGCGAGACCGCCCTCCGTCACGACGAGGAGCAGCGGACAGCCCGGCCCGGTGGACCGCAGCAGCTGGCACAGCGACCGCACCTGCGGCAGGTCGCGGCGGCCGTCGATCAGGATGACGTCGGCCCCCGGGGTGTCCACCAGCGCGGGGCCCTCGGCCGGGGCCACCCGCACGCTGTGCAGCAGGAGACCGAGCGCCGGAAGCACCTCCGTCGACGGCTGGAGCGCATTCGTCAGGAGCAGCAGTGAACTCATCGCCGCCCACCTGCCCGGGTCGTCGGTCGATGATCGTGCACGTTTCGCTCGCCTTGCTCGCCCATTACGTCGGTCCTCCTCGTTCCCTGCGAGAGGGGCACTCCCGGGCGGGGCCCGGGGGAGTATGCGGCACTTCTTCGTACGTTCGGTGCTGGCTTCTCGTCCTGCTTCTCGTTCTACCGCTCGTTCTGCTTCTGGTCCTGCCCGCCGTACGACGTCCGTCATACGGTTTCGGCCGGTGCGGTTCCGCGTTCCGGGACCGCTGAGCTTGTGGAAACGTCGCCGTAACAACGCCCGGAAAGCACAAAAGGACCCGGGGGCTGCTCTGCCCGGATCCTCTTCCCAGCAGAATAGCCCACATGAGTTCTGTGTCCGAGGGACGATTTCCGGGTTCCGCTGTTCCCTTGATCACGCGAACTCCGGCGCGGACGGTATTGCGGACCGACGACGGAGTGCGTATCGAGGCCGTGTACGAGCCGTGCGCGGGAAATGGCCGGGGCGCCGCGGAAACATCCTTCGACGGTACTGCGATCGTGGTCGCGCACGGTTTCACCGGGTCGGTGGACCGGCCCGCGGTGCGGCGTGCGGCCGGGGTGTTCGCCCGGCGCGCGGCCGTGGTCACCTTCTCGTTCCGGGGGCACGGCGGGTCCGGCGGCCGGTCCACGGTGGGCGACCGCGAGGTGCTGGACCTGGCGGCCGCGGTGGAGTGGGCGCGGTCGCTCGGGCACCGGCGGGTGGTGACCGTCGGGTTCTCGATGGGCGGTTCCGTGGTGGTGCGGCACGGGGCGCTGTACCGGGAGCGGACGGGGGCCGGCGGGGGAGCCGCGGGCAGCGGTGGCGCCGGGAAGCGCGAGGGGCGCACCGCGGCGCGTCCGGAGGCGCACGCGGATGCGGTGGTGGCGGTGAGCGCACCCGCCCGCTGGTACTACCGGGGCACGGCCCCGATGCGCCGGGTGCACTGGGTGGTGACCCGGCCCGTGGGGCGGCTGGTCGGCCGCTACGGGCTGCGCACCAGGATCGACCGCGACGAGTGGGACCCGGTCCCGCTCCCGCCGGTCGGGGCGGCCGGGCTGATCGCCCCGAGGCCGCTGCTGGTCGTGCACGGCGACCGGGACCCGTACTTCCCGCTGGACCACCCCCTGTCGCTGGCCGACGCGGCGGGCGACGGCGCGGAGCTGTGGCTGGAGCGCGGCATGGGGCACGCGGAGAACGCCGCGGACGAGGACCTGCTCACCCGCATCGCCGACTGGGCGGTGGCGCCGTGACCGATGATGGACAGCCGACGCGAGACGAGAGGAACGCCGCCATGCCTGCGGGAACGATCCGCTACTGGGCCGCCGCCAAGGCCGCCGCCGGGGCCGCGGAGGAGCCGTACACAGCCGCGACCCTCGCCGAGGCGCTCGACGCGGTGCGCGAACGGCACCCCGGAGAGCTCACCCGAGTGCTGCAGAGGTGCTCGTTCCTGGTCGACGGTGACCCCGTCGGGACCCGAAGCCATGAGACCGTACGCCTTGCCGAGGGCGGCACGGTCGAGGTGCTCCCGCCGTTCGCAGGAGGGTGAACCGCAGCACATGAGCAGCAACGATCAGCAGTATCCGTACGGACAGGACCCGGGCCACGGGTACGGGCCCCACGCCGGGCAGCCGTACGACACCCCCGGACAGGGCGCCCCCGGGCACGACGACCGCTCGTACGGCGCGCACCAGTCGTACGGCGGGCAGCCGTACGGGGGGCAGCAGTCGTACGGCGACGGGCAGTACGGCGCCCCGTCCCACGGCGGCCAGGACCCGTACGGGGCCCGGGCCCCGTACGACCCCGGCCAGGCGCCCCGGGGGGAGCACGGTTCCGCGTGGCCGGCCGGGTACGGGCAGGAGCCGGCCGGGGCCCCGGGGCCGCAGGACCCCGGTGTCGCGCAGACCTGGGAGGGTCAGACCTGGGACACCCAGTACCAGCCCACCGTCCGCCGCGCGCAGTCGGCCCAGCCCGGCCACCCGGTGGGGTCCGCACCGACCGCGCAGCCCGCACCGCCCGCCGCCCACCTGCCGCCACAGGGCGCCTCGGGCTCGTACCCGCTGCCTCCCGAGGTACCGGTCGCGCCGCCCGCCTCCCCCGCGGGCGAGGCGGGCGCGTCCGCCGTCGCGCCCTCCGCGGCGCTGCTCGACGCCGAGGGCTACGGCGCCCCCACCACCCTGGGCAACAGCCGTCTCACCGACGCCCAGCGGGCCCGCGCCGAGGGCCGCTCGCCGATCATCGCGCCGGGCATGCAGCCCGCCGCGATCACCGCGGGGCTCGGGCTGCTGCTCGCCCTGGGCGCCGCGATCGGCCAGTACGCCCTGGTCGTGCCGCTGGTGCTGCTCCAGGCCGTGACCGCGGCCGGCTGGTTCCGGCTCAACGGCATGTGGCCGGCCCGGCAGGGCATCATGCTCGCGTTCGCGGGCGGTCTGGTCGCCGACGTCGCGCTGCTCGCCGCGGGCCGGGAGAACAGCCCGGCCGCCATCCTCGGCACCCTCGGCATCTGGGTGCTGCTCACCGTGGTCATCCAGCTGCGCAGCCGGGCGGGCGCCGACGACCGGATGCACGGGCTGATGGCCACCGTCGCCTCGGCCGCCCTGTCGGTGCTGGCCGCCGGGCACCTCGCGGCGGTCCCGGACGCGGTGACGGCGGGGGCGCTCGCCGTCGCGGCCGCCGTGGTCGTCCGCGCGCTGCCGCTGCCCGGACCGGCCTCGGTCGTGGTGGCGCTGCTCGCCGCCGGGGGCGCCGGTGCCGCGGCGGGCACCTTCACCGACCTCGGCGCGAAGGGCGCGCTGCTCGGCCTCGCGGCGGGCGGCTGCGCGCTGATCGGGCTGCGGGTGGCGAGCTACGACTACCCGTCGCGCTTCGTCCACATGACCGCCGGTGTGGCACTGCCGCTCACCGCCGCGGCCCCCGCGGTCTACCTGCTGGGCCGTGTGCTCCCGTAGCACCCGCGGGTACCGTCCAGGTGATCGACGCGCGGGAACCGAAGAGGGGTTCCCGCTCGTCGATCACCCGGGGCGCCGCGCACATCATCGGTGACGCGCGGGGCATGAGGGGTTCGGCCGAATTGCAGGGTGGGGGAAGAGCGGGCATGCGTGCACTGCGAATACTGCTGGTCATCGTGTTGGTCCTGGGCGGGATTCTCGCCGCCGTGGACCGGGCGGCGGTGTACTTCGCCGAGTCGGAGGTCGAGGGACGGATCGAGGTCCCCGGCGCCACGATCGGCTCGACGGACGTCTCCATCGGGGGATTCCCGTTCCTGACCCAGATCGTCGGGAAGAACCTCGACGAGGTCGACGTGGAGATCATCGGCATCGAGACCGACGCCAACGGCCGCCGGCTCCGGATCGACCGGATGAACGCCGCGCTGCACGACGTGCGGCTGTCCGACAACTACTCCGCCGCCACCGCCGCCCGCGCCACGGGCACCGCCGTCATCTCGTACGAGGACCTCACCAAGGCCGCCAGCGACGGCGTGGCCGTCGAGTACGGCGGCGAGGGCAAGGTGAAGGTGACCGGCACGGTCGACGTCCTCGGCCGCCCGATCTCGCGCAGCGTGCTCTCCAGCGTCACCCTGATCGACGGCCGCGTCCTGCGGGTGCGCGCCGACAAGGTCCCCGGCGAGGGCATCCCCGGGCTGGAGGACCTGGTGCGCAAGAAGACCGACTTCGACCGGGAGATCGGCGGTCTGCCGAGCGGTCTGAAGCTGCAGCGGATCCAGCCGACCCCGGACGGCCTGGAGATCTCGGTGACGGGCACGGACGTCCGGCTCGCCGGCTGAGCGCCGACGGGGCGTCGGCCGGGGCCACCGGTCTTTCCGGGGCGCACGGGGGCGGGCAGGGGGCCCAGGGCCTTCGGCCCACGGTACGAAAAGGGCTTCGTGGCCCACCGCGCCCTCCGTGCGCCACATAGTGAGACGGGCGAGTCCGGCCCTCGGGTGGTCGGTGCCGCACGGCGGCCGGGGCACGACGCGGGGACCGTCGTGACCCTGTGCAAGTCTCGTATTACGGATGATCGCATCTCATCATTCGACACAACGGTGACATGGCCGCCCGTGCCTCCCTACGATCGGTCCCATGCAGTGCTCTATGGGCGGTCTCCCGCAGCGGGGACGGGCGGATCTCACGAAGCGGCGGGCAGTGGACCTGTGCCGCGTCGCCGCCATGCTCTGTCGCACTGTCTGAGCGGAAGCCCCCGGCACCCCGCTCCTTCCCGGCCCTTCGACGACGGTCAGGGCCTTTTCCGATCGCCTTCGTACGTGTGCCGCACGCCGTGCCCCGTACGTCCGCATCACGCACCGTCTCGCATCATCTCGCCGCAGACTGCCCCGGAGGAGAACAGAATGAGCCGCAGTGACGTCCTGGTAGACGCCGACTGGGTCGAGGCCCACCTCGACGACCCGCAGGTCGCTCTCGTCGAGGTCGACGAGGACACCTCGGCGTACGAGAAGAACCACATCAGGAACGCGATCCGGATCGACTGGACCAAGGACCTCCAGGACCCGGTCCGCCGTGACTTCATCGACCAGGCCGGCTTCGAGAAGCTGCTGTCCGAGAAGGGCATCGGCAACGACACCACCGTCGTCCTGTACGGCGGCAACAACAACTGGTTCGCGTCCTACGCGTTCTGGTACTTCAAGCTCTACGGCCACCAGGACGTCCGGCTGCTCGACGGCGGCCGCAAGAAGTGGGAGCTCGACTCCCGCGACCTGGTCGACGGCGACCAGATCCCGTCCCGCCCGGCCACCGAGTACAAGGCCCAGCCGCAGGACGAGTCGATCCGCGCCTACCGCGACGACGTCGTGAAGGCGATCGGCAACCAGAACCTGGTCGACGTGCGTTCGCCCGACGAGTTCAGCGGCAAGCTGCTCGCCCCGGCGCACCTCCCGCAGGAGCAGTCCCAGCGCCCCGGCCACGTGCCGACCGCCCGCAACATCCCGTGGTCGAAGAACGCCAACGACGACGGCACCTTCAAGTCGGACGAGGAGCTCAAGGCCCTCTACGAGGCCGAGCAGGTCGACCTGTCGAAGGACACCATCGCGTACTGCCGCATCGGCGAGCGCTCCGCGCTCACCTGGTTCGTGCTGCACCAGCTGCTCGGCCAGGAGAACGTCAAGAACTACGACGGTTCGTGGACCGAGTACGGCTCCCTCGTGGGCGTGCCGATCGAGCTCGGCGCCAACAAGTAACTCCGCGCGACCCGGACCCGTACGACCCCGACCCGAAGGACGAAACACATGTGTGGAGCAAAGGCCGGCGGCCCCGACGCCTCGACCATCAAGCCCGGTGAGACCACCATCCAGGGCAGCGTGACCCGCGACGGCGAGCCCGTCACCGGTTACGTGCGCCTGCTGGACTCGACCGGCGAGTTCACCGCGGAGGTCCCGACCTCGGCGACCGGACAGTTCCGCTTCTACGCGGCCGAGGGCACCTGGACGCTGCGCGCCCTCGTCCCCGGCGGCAGCGCCGACCGCACGGTCGTCGCGCAGACCGGCGGCCTCTCCGAGGTGGCGATCGCGGTCTAGGCCGTGCCACGGACCGGCCGAGGGGCCGTACCCCAGGGGGTTGGACGCCTTCCTGGACGGGGTACGGCCCCTCGTGCTGTCGTGCCCCGCACGAGTGGGGACGCGGACCTACGCTGGAGGTATGTACGCCCGACGCCGGCGCGGCTACTTCCTGATGATGGGTGTGTGCATCGTCCTCTTCGTGTCGGCCTGGTCCTTCGTCCGGCTGTGGTCGATGCCCGCCGCGGTGGTGATGTGCCTCGTCGCGATGGTCATCCCACCGGTCGCGGCCATGATCGCCAACCGGCGGGGGCCGGAGGACCGTTGGTGGGACGACCCCTCCGGCGACCCCCAGTCCGACGAGTGGTGGGACGAACTCGACGGCAAGAAACGGCGGTAGCGGGCGCGGCGCGGACCGCCCGTGGCGGCGCGGGCCGTCAGTAGACGAGGGCCTGGACGTCCTCGGCCATGATCTCGCTGACGAAGACCTGGGCACCGGCGATCCGCACGCCCTCCAGGACGTCCTGCTCGGTGATGTCGCGACGGGCCGCGCACTGGGTGCACAGGGTGATCCGGCCGCCCGCCTGGACGGACTCGATCAGATCCGGCAGCGGCGCGGCGTGCGGCAGTTCGAACTCGGCGGCGCGCCCCGGCAGCGCGAACCACGCGGATTCCCCGGTCAGCCAGAGCGAGACCTCCACCCCGCTGGCGACGGCGACCGCCGCCACCGTGAACGCCTGCGAGCAACGCTCGGCGGAGTCGGCACCTGCGGTCACCTTGATCACGAGCTTCTTCGGCATGCGTCGAACTGTAATCGCCGGGCCCGTCGCGAGGCGTCCGCCCGGGAGCGCGGCAAGCCCCGGCCCGGCGGGCCGGGCCCCAACCCATTAGGCTGGGGCCCGGCCCGTACTGCTGCCATACCGCTCGTTGCAAGGAGCTCCCGTGCTTGAGGCATTCTTCTCCGCCCTGCTGGTCCTGGTCTGCGTCGGCGTGCTCGCCTTCGTCGGCCTGAGCGTGAAGAAGCTGTACCAGGGCCAGCGCTGACCCCGTCCGCCGTCCCGGCCGCGCGGGTGCCCCTCGTCGCGGCGGCGTGACGCCCGGTACCCGATGTGTCACGTTCGCACGTACCCCCACCTCACAGATCGTCTGAGCCGCTCATGATCGAGATTCCGTCCGACCTCCACCCGGACCTCGTCCCGCTGGCCTTCCTCCTCGGCAACTGGGCGGGCGCGGGTGTTTCCGACTTCCCCGGTGCCGAGCAGTGCAACTTCGGCCAGGAGGTCTCCTTCGGCCACGACGGCCGCGACTTCCTGGAGTACGTGTCGCACACCTGGGTGCTCGACTCCGAGGGCAAGAAGGTCAGGCCGCTGGAGTCCGAGTCCGGCTACTGGCGCATCGACAAGGACCGCAAGGTCGAGGTCGTCATGTCCCGCGACCAGGGCGTCATCGAGATCTGGTACGGCGAGCTGGCCGACCAGAAGCCGCAGATCGACCTGGTCACCGACGCGGTGGCCCGGACCGCGGCCTCCGGCCCGTACAGCGGTGGCAAGCGGCTCTACGGCTACGTGAACAGCGACCTGATGTGGGTCGGCGAGAAGGCCACCCCCGAGGTGGAGCTGCGCCCGTACATGTCGGCGCACCTGAAGAAGGTCGTCACCCCCGAAGAGGTCGAGGAGATGGCGAAGAAGCTCGGCGACCTGCCGGACGACGGCATCGCCTTCTTCAAGTAGCAGCCACAGGTGCAAGATCCTGCCCGCGCAGCACTGCGGGCAGGGCGGCGCCCGGTCCTACACTGGGCGTGTGGTGAGCACCGACTGGAAGACCGATCTCCGGCAGCGCGGCTATCGGCTGACGCCGCAGCGGCAGCTTGTCCTGGAAGCCGTCGACACGCTGGAACACGCGACGCCCGACGCCATCCTCTCCCAGGTGCGCAGAACCGCGTCCGGGGTGAACATCTCCACGGTCTACCGCACGCTCGAACTCCTGGAGGAGCTGGGGCTGGTCAGCCACGCCCACCTGGGGCACGGGGCGCCCACGTACCACCTGGCCGACCGCCACCACCACATCCACCTGGTCTGCCGCGACTGCGAGGGCGTCATCGAGGCCGATGTCTCCGTCGCCTCCGACTTCACCGCCAAGCTCCGGGCCGACTTCGGGTTCGAGACGGACATGAAGCACTTCGCGATCTTCGGCCGCTGCGCCGACTGCGCGGCGGGGGCGGCCCTCAAGGAGTGAGGTTCCCGGTCGGACCCGCGGCCCACGCCGGACCTACGGCCTCGGGCCGGTCGGCTCCGACTTCCGGCCTCCTCCCTCCGACCGGCCCTCCGGCCCCCGGCCGGCCGCGGACCGCGTCGTACGCTGGTCGCATGAAGAGCCCCCTGCTGTCCCTGCCCGGCGCCGTCCCCGCCGAAGGCCGCGACGAAGGCGTCGCCGCGCACTACGGCGACCTGTTCCGCGAGCAGCGCACCCTCGCCGACGGCTCCGGTCTCGTCGACCTCTCGCACCGCGCCGTCGTCACCGTCACCGGCGGCGACCGGCTGGCCTGGCTGCACCTGCTGCTCACCCAGCACGTCAGCGAACTCGCCCCGGGGCAGGCCACCGAGGCCCTGATCCTCACCGCCAACGGGCACATCGAGCACGCCCTCTACCTGGTCGACGACGGCGAGACCGTGTGGATGCACGCCGAGCCGGGGACCCAGGGCGACCTCGTCGCCTACCTGGAGTCCATGAAGTTCTTCTACCGGGTCGAAGTCGCCGACCGCACCGAGGACTTCGCCGTGGTGTACCTGCCGGCCGGTTCCATCGCCGAGGCCCCGGACGGGGTGACGGTACGGGAGACGGCGTACGGCCGGGACCTGTTCCTGCCCCGCGCCGACCTGGAGGAGTACGCGGCGGCGCACGGCCCGGTGGCGGGCATCCTGGCGTACGAGGCGCTGCGGGTCGAGGCGCACCGGCCGCGCCTCGGCTTCGAGACCGACCACCGCACCATCCCGCACGAGCTGGGCTGGATCGGCACCGCCGTCCACCTCCAGAAGGGCTGCTACCGGGGCCAGGAGACCGTGGCCCGGGTGCAGAACCTGGGCAAGCCGCCGCGCCGGCTGGTCTTCCTGCACCTCGACGGCAGCGAGGTCGTGCTGCCCGGCCACGGCACCCCGGTGCGGCTCGCCGCGGACGGCGCCGAGGGGCGCCAGCTGGGCTTCATCACCACGTCCGCCCGCCACCACGAGCTGGGGCCGATCGCGCTGGCCCTGGTCAAGCGGAACGTCGCGGTGGACGCGGAACTGCTCGCCGGGGACACCGCCGCCGCCCAGGAGACGGTCGTCGAGCCGTAGGACGCCGCAGGGGCCGGGTGGTCAGACCTCGACGAGGACGGTGAACGGGCCCTGGTTGGTGAGCGAGACCCGCATGCTCGCCCCGAACCGGCCCGTCTCCACCCGCGCCCCCAGTGCCCGCAGCTGCGCCACCACCTCGTCGACCAGCGGCTCGGCGACCTCGCCGGGCGCCGCGGCGTTCCAGGTGGGCCTGCGGCCCTTCCGGGCGTCCCCGTAGAGAGTGAACTGCGAAATCACCAGAAGTGGTGCATTCACATCCGAGCAGGACTTCTCGCCCTCCAGGACGCGCAGCGACCAGAGCTTGCGGGCGAGCTGCGCCGCTTTTTCCGCGGTGTCCCCGTGCGTGATTCCCACCAGCACACACAGCCCCTCGCCGACGATTTCGCCGACCACCCGGGGCCCGTCCGAGCCGTCCGTCCCGTCGGCCACCGTGACGCTCGCGCCGTCCACCCGCTGAATCACTGCACGCATATGGACCAACCTATCTCGGCCAACCCAGCTTGGGCTGAACGGGTACAGAGCATCCACAAGCGCCCCACCGGAGTGGCACCATGCTCGGGAGGCGGTGTGCCGACGCACCGGTCGAGGGGATGGACACAAGCATGAGCACCTATGGAACCGGGCAGTCCCCCGGCGCCGTGCCGGTCGCGCGGAGCGGCGCGAGCACCAGCACCAGTACCGCTGCCGGCCCCGGCACCAGTACCAGCACCATGCGCCCGCCCGTGCAGAGAACCGGCCACGGCCCGGAGGGCGGGCAGCCCGAGCTGGGCGCCCTGCGGCTGCCGGAGCTGCGCACGCTGCGCCGCGAGTCGCAGCGCGACGAGGCCGACCTCAGCTATGTGCGCCGACTGGTCCAGGGGCGGATCGACATCCTGCGGGCCGAGCTGGCCCGGCGGCTGGATCCGGAGACCCCGGTGGTGGACCGCCTCTCGGAGATCCTCGCCGACGCCCCGTCCCGGCACCGCTCCTCCGCCCGGCACGTCACGCTCACCACGCCCCGCAGCGACGAGTACCGCCGGCTGGCGGCCGAGACGCTCGCCGAGGTCGAGCTCTCCGACCTCGACGCCCGTACGGACGAGGAGCTGCACACCGCGATGGGCCGCCTGGTCCGCTACGAACAGCAGGTCTCCCGCCATCGTCACCAGCTGCAACGCACCGCCGACGATTGCGGCGCGGAGATCGCCCGCAGGTACCGTGACGGTGAAGCACAAGTAGACGACCTGCTCGCCTGAAGCGATCCTTCGGGGGCGGGTTCCGCCCGTCCCCGGAAGGCCACCATGACCTCCAGCGCCGCCCCGTCCGTCATATCTCCCGCTCTTCCCGTCCTGGCCGAGGTCGTACGGTCCGGGTTCGTGGAGGGCCACCACCGGGGTTCGCTGGTCCTCCTGGCCGCCGACGGCAGCGTGGAACGGGCCCTGGGCGACCCGGCGGCCCCGGTCTTCCCGCGCTCCTCGAACAAGCCGATGCAGGCAGCGGCCGTGCTGCGGGCCGGGCTGGACCTGTCGGGGGAGCGGCTGGCCCTGGCCGCCGCCAGCCACTCCGGCGAGGACTTCCACATCGACCTGGTCCGCACGATGCTCGCCGAGCACGGCCTGGCCCCGGACGACCTGCAGACCCCGCCCGACCTGCCGCTGGACCCGGCCGAGGCGGAGACGTACCTGGCCGCCGGCCGGGTCCGGGAGCGGATCACCATGAACTGCTCCGGCAAGCACGCGGCGATGCTCGCGGCGTGCGGGCCGAACGGCTGGGACCGGGCCTCCTACCTCGATCCCGCGCACCCGCTCCAGCGGCTGGCGCACCAGGTGGTGGAGGAGGCGGCGGGCGAGCCCGTCACGGCGGTCGGGACGGACGGGTGCGGGGCGCCGCTGATGGCGATCAGCCTGGTGGGCCTGGCGCGGGCCTTCCGCTCGTTCGTGCTGGCGGAGCCGGGGACGGCGGAGCGCCGGGTCGCGGACGCGATGCGGGCCCACCCCGAGTACGTGGCGGGCACGCGCCGCCCCGACACCTGGCTGATGCGGGAGGTGCCGGGCGTGCTCTCCAAGATGGGGGCGGAAGCGGTGCAGGCGCTGGCGCTGCCGGACGGCCGGGCGCTGGCCTTCAAGGTCGACGACGGTGCGACGCGGGCGCTCGGCCCGGTGCTGGCCCGGTCGCTGAACCTGCTCGGCATCGACGCCCCGGTGGTCTCCCGGATCGCGTACGCGCCGCTGTTCGGCGGCGGCGGCGAGGTCGGCGAGATCAGGGCGGCCTTCTGAGCCGGGCCCGGGGGCGTCCGCTCCGGTTCGGGGGCCGGTCGCCCCGGCCCGGGGCCGCGGAAAACCGGGCGACACCACGCGCGCGGAGTGTTTAGCGTGGGGCCCATGCGCCCTGAGCTCCGCACGATCACCGAATCCGACTTCCCCGACTGGCTGGTCGCCAAGCACACCGGTTTCCTGCGGGCGCCGGTGGCCACGGAGCGGGAGATCTCCGGGCGTCTCCCGTACACCGACCTGGCCCGTACGCAGGGCGTGTTCGACAACGGGCGGTGCGTGGCCACGTTCCGCTCGTTCGCGCAGGAGATCACGGCCGTCGGCGGCGCCGCGGTGCCGGCCGACGCGATCTCCAACGTCACGGTGGCGCCGACCCACCGCAGGCGCGGGCTGCTCGGCCGAATGATGGCCGCGGACCTGGCGGCGGCGAAGGAGCGCGGCGAGGTGGTCGCCACGCTGATCGCCGCCGAGTACCCGATCTACGGGAGGTACGGCTTCGGCCCGGCGACGTGGACCACCGAGTGGGAGATCGACGTGCCGAGGGCGGGCCTCGACCCGCGCTGGTCGGGCCCCGCCGAGCGGGACGGCGGCCGGGTCGACCTGGTGAGCGGCCAGGACGTGCGCAAGCTGGGCCCGGCCCTCCACGAGCGGCTGCGCGCCCGGCAGCACGGCGTGATCAACCGCGACGCGCGCTGGTGGGAGGTGAACACCGGTGAGAACCTGGCCGGCCCCGAGCCCTGGACGGAGCCCTTCTACGCGGTCTACAGCAACGCGGACGGCGTGCCCGAGGGCCTGATCACCTACCGTGCCGACGACCGGTGGGGCGACGCCAAGCAGCCGCTGAACCGGGCCACGGTGCGGGGGATGATCGCCGTGACCCCGGCCGCGGAGCGCACGCTCTGGCACTTCGTCTGCTCGATCGACTGGATCACCACGGTCCGCACCGGCTACCGCGCCCCCGACGACCTGCTGCCCCTCCTCCTCCCGGACCCGCGCGCGGCCCGCGTCGTGACCCAGGCGGACTGGCTGTGGGTGCGGGTCCTGGACGTCGTGCGCGCTCTGGAGGCCCGTACCTACGCCGTGCCCGGCACGCTCGTGCTGGACGTCCACGACGCCTCGGGCCTGTCGGCCGGCCGCTACCGGCTGGAGGGCTCCCCGACCGGGGCGAGCTGCACCCCGACCACCGCCGAGCCCGACCTCGCCCTGGACGTAAGGGAGTTGGGCACCCTCTACCTGGGTGACGAGTCGCCGCTCAGGCTGGCGGCGCTGGGACGCGTCGAGGAACGCGCGCCGGGCGCGGTGGCGCTGGCCGAGGGGATGTTCCGGGCGGCACGGCGCGCCTGGTGCCCGGACGTGTTCTGAGGACCGCCGCGGGGGCGACGGGCGGACGGGCGCGCGGGGATCTCCCCCGCGTGCCCGTCCGTGTGATCGCCCGCGTGCCCGCGTGCCGTGCCGTCCGTCGTCCCCGTGTGGCGCAATGTGGGGGTGGCCGATCGCCGACGGTGCAAGTACGTTGACCTTGCGTCGAGTTGCACCTTCCTCCCGGTGTCGTGACGAGACGGCCGGGCCGGTTCGTGCCCTGCCGTCCTCGCCCCGACCAGCACTGCGTACTCATCGCGCGTACCCAGGAGAGGTTCGAGGGAAGGTGGTTTCCGGTGACTCAGACGAAGGCTCCGGCGGGCGGTGCGGACCTGCCGGCCAGCATCGAGGTCGCCTGGGGACTGCGGGAGCGCCCGGTCAAGGGGCCGAAACCCGGGATGACCCTGGACCGCATCGTGGACGCGGCGGTGGCGGTGGCGGCGTCCGAGGGGCTCGGCGGGGTCTCGATGGGGCGGATCGCCAAGGAGCTGGGCGCCTCGACGATGTCGCTCTACCGGTACGTGTCCGCCAAGGACGAGCTGTACGTCCTGATGCAGGAGGCGGCGATGGGCCCGCCGCCCCTGCTGCCCGCCCTGGAGGGCGGCGCCGGCTGGCGGGCGGCGCTCGCGGAGTGGGCCCGGGCGCAGCGCCGGGTCTTCCACCGCAATCTGTGGATGCTCCGCATCCCGGTCCCGGGGGCGCCCGTCACCCCGAACTCCGTCGCCTGGTGGGAGCAGGGGCTCCAGTGCCTGGAGGGCACCGGCCTGGACACGGACGAGAGGAACTCCGTCGTCCTCCTGGTCAGCGGGTTCGTGCGGAACGAGGCGCTGATGACGGGCGATTTCGCCGAGGCCGGGGCGGTACGGGGCATTCCGGCGCAGGAGGTGCGGGCCGGGTACAACCGCACCCTGAACCGGCTCGTGGACCCCGTGCACCATCCGTCCCTCTCCCGGCTGCTGGAGTCCGGGACACCGGGGGTGCGGGGCGGGTCCGACCGCGAGTTCGGCTTCGGACTGGAACGGGTGCTGGACGGAATCGCGGCACTGGTGGACGTCAAGTCCGGTTGAGGTCGGGGGCGTACGCTTCATGGTCATGAGCGGAGAGAGGCCCGGTCCGGAACGGGCGGAACGCGCGGCGGGCACGAGTGGCGCGAGCGGTACGGGCGGGGCGCCGATGAGTCTGCGGGAGCGCAAGAAGCGGCTGACGTACGAGGCGGTCTCCGAGGCGGCGATCGCGATGTTCCTGGAGCGGGGCTTCGACAAGGTCTCGGTGGCGGAGGTGGCCGCGGCAGCCGACATCTCCAAGCCGACCCTGTTCCGGTACTTCCCGACCAAGGAGGACCTGGCCCTCCACCGGTTCGCCGACCACGAGGACGAGGCGGCCCGGGTGGTCGCCGCCCGCGCGGACACCGAGTCGCCGCTGGACGCCCTGCACCGCCACTTCCTGGCCGGACTGGAGCGGCGGGACCCGGTGACCGGGCTCTGCGACGTGCCCGCGGTGGTGGCGTTCACGCGGCTGCTGTACGGGACGCCGTCCCTGGTGGCGCGCCTGTACGCCTACCAGAACCGCTCGGAGGAGGCACTCGCCCGCGCGCTGGGCGACGGTATGGGGGACAGGCTGGCCGCGGGCCAGATCGTCGCCGTGCTGCGCGTCCTGGGGCTGGAGAACTGGCGGCGGATCGACGGCGGGCAGAGCGCGGAGCAGGCGTACGGTCCCGCGGTCGAGGCGGCCGAACTCGCCTTCGCGCAGCTGCGGTCGGGGCTGGAGACGCGGCGGTAGCGGTTCGTCGTGGCACTGCTCGGGGCCGGGCGGTGCGGTCGGGCTCGGGCGGTGCGGTCAGGCGTCGGGGTCGGCGGCGTGCAGCACCGCCTCGGCGATCTCCCGGACCCGGTCGCGCGTGATGCCGGTGCGCTGTTCGACGGCGAGCGGATGGTCGGTGGGCTCCAGCTCGATCCGGGGGCGCAGGCCGATCGGGCGGGTGTGCGCGTTCGTCTTGAGGTTGGTGGTGCGGGGCGAGTACAGCCCCAACTCGGTGCTCAGCCAGCCGAAGTAGGGCTGCTCGGACTCGCGGCCCGGAGTCTCCCACACGTCCAGGGCGCGGGCGAAGTTCTCCCGGCTGAGCGAGACCCAGACACCCCAGGAGAAGGGCTCCGCACTGCCGAACACGGGTATCTCGATCAGGCCCTTGATGAAGTAGTGCTCGTGCCTGACGATGCACTGGTCGGAGGAGAGCATGCTGTCGGGGTCGCTCTCCAGGCGCGCGTCCCAGACGTCGGGGGCCATGGTCGAGTACCCCATCGGGAGTTCCGCGTGGTGTTCGCCGCAGCGGGAGCAGGTGTATCCGGGGTCGATAGCCATGGCCCGGATACTAACGACCCGCCGTCGGGGCCGTGCCGTGATCGCGGAGGGGCGCGGGGCGGGCCCGGCCCGGCCTACGAGGGGTCGCCGAGCACCTTCTCGCGCAGGGCGGCCCACTCCAGGGAGTGGCGGATGCCCTCGGTCAGCGAGTACCGGGGCCGCCATCCCAGCAGCTGTCCGGCCCGCTCGACGCGGGTGCGGGCCCCCGCGACGTCGCCGGGCCGGGCCGGGGCGTCGAGTGCCGGTACGGGGGTGTCGACCACGCTGTTGAAGGCGTCCAGGAGTTCGCGCACGGTGGTGCCGGTCCCGGTGCCCAGGTTGATGACGGTGGAGGCGGGGGCGGTCGCGGTCCCGGTGCCGGGGGGCGGCAGGAGGGTGTCGAAGGCGCGGAGCGCGGCCACGTGCGCGGCGGCCAGGTCCCAGACGTGGACGTAGTCCCGCAGGCCGGAGCCGTCGCGCGTCGGGTAGTCGGTCCCGGTGATCCGGAACGGGACCCCTTCCTCCCGCGCCTGCATCATCTTGCCCAGGGCGTGGCTCGGGCGCCGCAGTTGCAGCCCCGTCCGCATCCTCGGGTCCGCGCCGATCGGGTTGAAGTAGCGCAGGGACAGCACCCGCAGCGGCAGGGACGCGGCGATGTCGGCGAACATCTCCTCGCACAGCGCCTTGGTCCGCGCGTACGGGCTCTGCGGGGCGAGGGGGGAGTCCTCGTCGACCGTCAGGTCCTCGGCGGCGGCGTAGATGGATGCGGACGAGCTGAAGACCAGGCGGGTGCAGCCGTTGCGCAGGAGGTGGTCGACGAACTCCAGGCTCTTGGTCACGTTCGCCCGGTAGTAGCCGACCGGGTCGGCGACCGAGTCCGGGACCACGATCAGGGCCGCGCAGTGGACGACGGCCCCGATGTCGGGGTGCTCGGCGAAGATCCGGTCGATCAGGGGGCCGTCGGCGATGTCGCCCTCGTGGAAGGCCCGCCCCGCGGTGAACTCCCGTCTGCCCGTCACCAGGTTGTCGAGGACGACGGGGGTGATGCCCGCGTCCTCGCAGGCGGACGCGACCGTGCTGCCGATGTAGCCGGCGCCCCCGGCGATCAGGATCTTCATGCGGTGCCTGCCTCTCTGGAGCCGTCGGCCGATCGTAGACCGGCCGCTACGGCTGCCGGGGCCCGGTCCGGGACTCCGAACGGGGTTGCGGCCGGGACTCCCGTACGTCGGCGACCACGCAGCTGACGTTGTCGGGGCCGCCGGAACGGTTGGCCAGGGAGACGAGTTCGCGTACGGCCCGCTCCGGGTCACCGGTCGTCGTGACGACCCGGCGCACCTCCTCGGCGGGGACGACGCCGGACAGGCCGTCGGAGCAGAGGAGGTAGCGGTCCCCGGCCCGGGCGTCGTGCAGGCGCAGGTCGGGCACGGCGCCGTCCGCCCCGCCCAGGGCCCGGATCAGCAGGGACCGCTGGGGGTGGACGGTGGCCTCCTCCTCGGTGATCCGGCCCTCGTCGACCATCGCCCGGACCACGGTGTGGTCGTGGGTGATCTGGAACAGCTCCCCGTCGCGCAGGAGGTAGGCGCGGCAGTCACCGATGTGGACGAGGGCCAGCTGCGATCCGGTCCACAGCATCGCGGTGAGCGTCGTACCGGTCCCCGTCGCCGCGGCGTCCGCGCCGACGACGTCGTGCACGGCCCGTCCGGCCCGTTCGACGGCGGTCTCCAGGACGTTGAGGAGGTCGCCCGCCGGGATGCCGTCGGTCTCCAGGTGCTTGAGCGCGTCGACGGCCGCGGCGCCCGCGGGTGCCCCCGCGCCGCCGAAGCCGTCGGCGACGGCGAGCAGCCGGGACCCGGCGTGGACGGTGTCCTGGTTGCTCTCCCGGACAAGGCCGGTGTCGGAGAGCGCGGCGTAGCGGAGTTCCAGGGGCCGGTCGGCCGGGGACGTGGGGGACATGGCGGGGTCCTTCCGTGACAGGTGGTCGACGAGGAAACCGGCCAGGTCCCGCCGTGCGGCGGTGTCGGCCTCGACCCGGGCCCAGAACGCGCGGACCTCCCGGGCCGCCTCGGCCGCCTCCAGCGTGCCGATGTGCCGGACGAGGGCCAGCGGCATGCCGAGACGGCGCAGCCAGGCGACCAGCCGGGCCCGGTCCAGTTGCTCCGGCGCGTAGAAGCGGTAGCCGGTCAGCGGGTCGACGCGGGCGGGGGTCAGCAGGCCGAGTTCGTCGTAGTGGCGCAGTGCCTTCGGCGACAGCCGGGACGCCTTCGCGAACGCCCCGATGGTCAGCAGTCCCATGGTCCGGTTCCTCCTCGTGCCGGACGCGTCGCCCGGCCCCACCGATGCTGTGGCTTCCCCCAGGGTGAAGGTCAACCGGGGACACCGGCGCCGCCGGCCCGCCCGTGCCGGGCCCAGGCGGGGGAGCCCTCGGTGGGCCCCCGGGCCCAGGTCCGGACCATCCCGCGGGCCCACGCGTCGGCGCCGAAACCGGAACCGTACGCCCCGGCACCCGCGCTCCCGTCTTGCGGGACCGGGGAAAAGCGCCGATGCGTCCCCCCGCCCGACGGATGGGGTGGATGGCCGTTTCACCCGTGAAACGGCGGCCCGGTCACAGAGGTTGCATCCGGCAGGTACCTGCCACGGAGGTGGACCCCAGGACTCTGGAGAGCCCTTTCGCCCTCTGCCATGCTCTCGCCAAATCGCATGCGTGGTCCGCCGGATCGCGGGTGCGGGACGAGCGGGAAATGAAGGAGGACGGGACATGTGTGAGCAGTGCGGTCCGGCCGACGGCGCGGTCGAAGAACTGCGGGACCTCCGGCCGGTGGGCCCGTCGCGCAGAAAGCTGCTGCTCGGCGTCGGCGCCGGGCTCGGCGTGGCACTCACGGGCGTGCCGGCCCTGACCTCGTCGGCCTCGGCGGCGACGCTCAAGGACGGCCGCTGGTGCAACCCCGCCCGGGGTTACTTCCCCGCGGGCGGCCACTACGGAGCCTCGCGCGGCGGCCTGCCGCACGCGGGCCAGGACGTCACCAACTCGGTGGGCACGGCCGTCTACGCCGCGGCCGCCGGCACCGTGATCCGCCGCGGCCGCGGCGTCCTGTCCGGGCGCTCCGGGAACGGCCTGGTCATCTCGCACGGCGGCGGCCGGTACACCTACTACGGGCACCTCAGCGTGTTCCGGATCGGCCTCAACGCCAAGGTCTCCGCGGGACAGCGCATCGCCGACATGGGCGCCACGGGCAACGTGACCGGGCCCCACCTCCACTTCGAGACCCACAGCGGAGGGCTGGGCTCCACCGTCAACCCGGTCTCCTACCTCGCCGCCCGCGGCGTGGACCTGGGCGGCGGCTGGCCGTCCATCAACCCCGGCGCCGCGGGTGCGACCGTGAAGGTCATCCAGTACCTGATGACCCAGCGCGGCAGGGCGCTGACCGCCGACGGCAACTACGGATCGGTGTCGGTCGCCGCGGTCAAGAAGTTCCAGTCCTCCAAGGGCCTGGTGGCGGACGGCCAGGTCGGCCCGAAGACCTGGGCGAAGCTGGTCTACACGCTCAAGAAGGGCAGCTCCGGATCGCATGTGCGCGCCCTCCAGACGGCGTTGAACAAGCACAGTGCGGGCCTCGCCCTCGACGGCGGCTTCGGCTCGGTGACCAGCTCCGCCGTCCGCTCCTACCAGAGCGTCAACCGCCTGGTCGTCGACGGCGAGGCGGGCCCGAAGACCTGGGAGGCCCTCGTCGGGTGACGGCCCGTCGGGCCTGCGGCGGCACCGGCCCCGGTGCCCGCTGACGGCATGAACGCGTGGGGGCGGAGCCGGATCGACGGCTCCGCCCCCACCGCTTTGCGGCGAGCGCGCCACCGGGGCGCGGGGGGGCGGACCGGGGGAGACGGGCCGGGGACGCCTCAGGCCGTCGCCCCGCGCCGGTCCGGTCCGAGGACCTGGTCGATGTGGTGGTCGAGCACCCGCGCGGCGGCGTCCGGTGTGCGGTACCCGAGGGCGACGTCCACTCCGAGGCTCGTGGCGAGCGACCAGCAGATGTCGGCGTCGACGCGCTCCGATCCGCCGGGCCCGCCGCCCCGCTCCTGCCGGGCCGCGGTGATGAGCCCGGCGGTGAAGGAGATCAGCTCGTCGTCGCCCGGGGCGAGGACACTGGCCGTCGTCGGGTCGGAGACGGCCCGCCCGGCCGCCGCCAGGGAGAACCGCATGAGCCGCGTGCCGGCCTCGTCCGGACCGACCAGGGCGTGGAGGCAGGCGCGGAGGACGGTCTCCGGGTCCGTCGCCCCGGCCGCGTGGACCGCTTCCTCGATGCTCGCGTTCACGGCCCGGGTGGCCCGGTCGAGTGCGTCGCGGATCAGTGCCTGCATCGACGAGTAGTAGTGCTGCACCTGCCCCATGGAGACGCCAGCTTCGTCGGCCACCCTGCGCAGGGTCACCTGCTCGATGCCACCCCGGACCGCCAGCGCCCAGACCGCCTCGACCAGGCGCTTCCTGCGCTGCTCATGATCCACGACCTTCGGCACGGCGCCTCCTTCCCCACTCGTTGCCATGCGATTGCATTGCAACAGATCGCCCGACGCATTACAGTGCAAGTGCATTGTAACCGCCTCTGGCGTGGCGTTTCCGTGCGGCGGCATTGTGTGCCGCGGCGTTCCGGAGATCCGAGGATTCGGGAGGGCAACACATGAAGTACGACATCCTTCAGGGCCTCGGTGTGGCCCTTTTCGTGCTCGGGGCGCAGGGGGCGATCCGTCAACTCGTCGATCACGACGACGCCGGCCTGCTCGGCTGGTTGCCGGGCGGGTTCGCGGCCGGTGTCACCGTCCACGCGCTCGCCGTCGTGGCGGGTGCGATCGTCGCGAGCCGGGCCCGCGGCGCCGCGCGGGCGTCCGGCCCTCGCGGCTGACGGGGCGGCCGGAGGGGGGCGGTGGGTCGGCGCGACTGGTTTTCCCGTGCCCTGTCCGGAGTTCTCCGAGATGCCGATGCCCCCGCCCGTTCCGGCCTTCCGCCCCGCCCGGGGGCGTCCCGGATAACCGTTGGCCCGGCGCGGCCCCCGCCTGCTGTGCTTGCGGCCGAGCGGAGCGGACGTGCCGCCCCCGTCCCGCTCGACGGCAGGCCGTCGCCGCCACGGCGTGCGCGGAAGTCCACTGATCGGCTCGGAGGTCCCATGCCCCTGCGGATGGAACTGGTCGCGATAACGCTCGATTGCCCCGATCCGCCGGCTCTGGCGGCGTTCTATCAACAGGTCACCGGCTTTGAGCCGCACCCGAGGTCGGACGCCGAGTTCGCCGGTCTCAACCGTGAGGACGGACTCTTCATCGGCTTCCAGCGGGTCGAGGGCTACCGGGCCCCGACCTGGCCCGACCGGGCCGTTCCCCAGCAGCTCCACATCTGCTTCAAGGTCGCGGAGGGCCTGGAGGAGGCCGAGGCCCGGTTGCTGGAACTGGGTGCGGGCAAGCCGGACCACCAGCCGCACGGGGACCGGGCGCGGGTCCTCACCGATCCCGCAGGGCATCCCTTCTGCATCATCGAGCGCTGACGGCCGGGTTCACGCGGGCTTCGCCCTGTCGGCCCTGTCCGCCCGTGGTCTCCGGCCGGGGCCGAACGAGTGGTGTGGCGCACTTTTGCAAGCGCCTGCTTGCAAAAGTTAGCAAGGGTGGCGCACCATCGGGGCATGGCATCACTCAACGTCGGCAATCTCGGTGAGTACCTGCGCGAGCAGCGGCGTACGGCGCAGCTGTCGTTGCGGCAGCTCGCCGACGCCGCCGGAGTGTCCAATCCCTACCTCAGCCAGATCGAGCGCGGACTGCGCAAGCCGAGTGCCGAGGTGCTGCAGCAGGTCGCCAAGGCGCTGCGGATCTCGGCCGAGACCCTTTACGTACGGGCCGGGATCCTGGACGAGCGGGAGCGGGAGGAGCTGGAGACACGGGCGGTGATTCTGGCCGACCCCTCCATGAACGAGCGGCAGAAGAGTGTTCTGCTGCAGATCTACGACTCCTTCCGCAAGGAGAACGGGTACGAGCCCGGACCGGAAGCCGGCGCCGAAGCCGGACCGGGGACCGGCGGCGCAGCCGGGGCGGAGGCCGACGACCGGCCCGCACCGGACGCCGACGGCTCCCGCGCGGCCGACGGCGACGGCGCCGATCCGGCCTCCAAGCCCTGAGAACCCTCACACCGAGCCTGATGATCCGGGAGGACCACAGTCATGGCCATCACCGATGACCTGCGCAAGACCCTCACCGACCCGACCCCCCTCTACTTCGCCGCCGGTACGGCCGATCTCGCCGTCGAGCAGGCGCGCAAGGTCCCGGCGCTGATCGAGCAGCTGCGCGCCGAGGCGCCGGAGCGCATCGAGGCCGTGCGCAACGCCGACCCCAAGGCCGTGCAGGAGAAGGTGACCTCGCAGGCCAAGGAGGCGCAGGCCAAGGTCACCGAGGTGATCGGGTCGTTCGACAGCGATCTGCGGAAGCTGGGCGAGAACGCCCAGGACCTGGCGCTGCGCAGCCTGGGCGTGGCCGCGGAGTACGCGGTGCGGGCCCGCGAGGCGTACGAGAAGGTCGCCGAGCGCGGCGAGCAGACCGTGAAGAACTGGCGCGGCGAGACGGCCGACGAGATCGTCGAGATCGCCGTCGTCGTCGAGCCCCGCAGGGAGTCCCGCCCGGCGGACACCACGAAGGCGAAGCCGGCCGACGGGACGGCGAAGGCCAACGGGACGCCGAAGGCCGGTGGGACGGCGAAGGCGTCGTCCTCCTCGCGGCCCGCGACGAAGCCCGCTTCGAAGCCCGCCCCGAGGCCGGCGGCGAAGGCCGCCCCGAAGACCGCCGGTGCGGAGGGCAAGGGCGCCGCCGCGCCCGCGAAGAAGGCGCCCGCGCGCAAGCCTGCCGCGAAGAAGACCACCCCGCCGAGCGCGAAGTGACCACCCGCGGCGTCCCGGCCCCGTGACGGTCGCCGGGCGCCGAGGGGTGTGGCGGAGCGTGGGCCGGGCACCTTCAGGGGTGCCCGGCCCTTCGCCCCGGTACCTTGGCCGCGAGGCGCTCATCCATTTGATTAGGCGGTGCACACACCATGTTGCTCACAGGATTCAGCACACTCGTCTGGCTGCTCTACATGGTCATGCTCGTCCTGGCCGTGGTCGCGCTGGTCATGGCGGCGATGGCCCGTGAGGACGCCTACCGGGCCGCGGACAAGCAGAAGAAGTCCTTCTGGCTGATCATCCTCGGCATCACCGTCGCCGTGAACCTCTTCGTGCCGATGCTGTTCCTCCAGCTGGCGGGCGCGGTCGCGTCCATCGTCTTCCTGGTGGACGTACGGCCCGCGCTGCAGGCGGTCTCGGGCGGCGGCCGACGGGGCGGCTCCAGCAGCGACGGCCCGTACGGGCCCTACAACGGCGGACGCTGAGCGTCCGCGGCGGGCATCGAGCATCACCGCGCCCCGCCGGCGCCGGGGACGGAACCGATCGAGGACGCTGCCGACCGGGGACGACGGCGGTCGGGGACCGCGGCGATCAGGGGCGGGCGTGCGCGATGCTCCGGCCCCGGTCGCCCTCGGGGACCCGGCGGAGGTGGTCCTGGTCGCGGTCGAGCAGCAGGACCGCGACGTCGTCGGTCAGCTCGCCGCCGTTCAGCTCCCGTACCTGCGTGACCGCGGCGTCCAGCAGCTCCTCGCCGGTGAGTCCCTCCGCCAGCTGCCGGTTGATCATCGAGACCATGCCGTCCTGGCCGAGCCGCTGGGTGCCGGTCGGTCCGACCCGCCCCTCGATCAGCCCGTCCGTGTACATCATCAGGCTCCAGGTGCCGCCGAGGTCCACCTGCCGGCGCGGCCAGCGGGCGTGCGGCAGCAGCCCCAGCGCCGGGCCGCCGTCCTCGTACGGGAGGAGGTGCGCGGCCCGTCCCTGCCGGGCGATGAGCGGGGCCGGGTGGCCCGCCAGGCAGAGACCGGCGCGGCGGCCGTCGGGGGCTATGTCGACGGTGCAGAGCGTCGCGAAGATCTCCTCGCTCTCCCGCTCGTGCTCCAGGACCTGCTGGAGGGTGCAGAGCAGGTCGTCGCCGCACAGCCCGGCCAGGGTCAGTGCCCGCCAGGCGATGCGGAGTTCGACGCCGAGTGCCGCCTCGTCGGGGCCGTGCCCGCAGACGTCGCCGATCATCGCGTGGACGGTGCCGTCGGGCGTGCGGACCGTGTCGTAGAAGTCCCCGCCGAGCAGCGCGCGGCTGCGGCCGGGCCGGTAGCGGGCCGCGAAGCGCAGGTCGGAGCCTTCGAGCAGGGGAGTTGGGAGCAGGCCGCGTTCGAGCCGGGCGTTCTCCTGGGCGCGCAGCGTGGACTCGGTGAGCCGGCGCTGGGCGACGTCGGCGCGCTTGCGGGCGACGGCGTACCGGATGGCGCGGCTGAGCAGCCGCCCGTCCAGGTCGTCGCGGCAGAGGTAGTCCTGGGCGCCGACCCGTACCGCCTCGGCGGCCAGCTCGGCGTCGTCCTCCGCCGTGAGGGCGAGCACGGCGTGGCGCGGCGCGATCCGCAGTACGTGCCGGAGCGCGGCGAGCTCGTCGGGGCCCGCGGCGTCCCCCGCCCCGGCGGCGGCCCGGGTCTCGCTGCCGATGGGCAGGGCCAGGTCCAGCAGGACGCAGTCGACGTCGTCCGTGAGCAGCCGGCCCGCCTCGGTCAGGTTGCGGGCGGTGCGGATGCGGATCCGCGTGCCGGCCGCGGCCGGGAGCTCGGGGACGGTGAAGGTGCCCGCCGGGTCGTCCCCGATGACCAGGAGGACGAGGTCGGAGCCGAAGGAGGCGTCCGCAGCGGTGGCCTCGCATTGCTGCGGTATGGATACGGGCATGGGTTCGGTTTTCCTTCCCTCCCCCCGAGGGCGCGGCGGAGCGCCGATCGACGACCCGCCAGACGGGGACGATAGCGGTCCACGGCACGGGAAAGGAATGGCGTTCCGGGTGCGGTTGCCGTCACACCCGCAGCCATAAGCCGCGTCACGTCACGGATCCGGCGAGAAGTGCCGGGGAGCGCGCGGGTGGTGGGGCATGACAAAGGTCACGTGGCGGCGGCGGAGCGGGTGGCGCGGGTCACTCCGGCGAGCGGGGCACCCCTGTCGGACCCGCCGCCGAGCCTGCCGGCCTGACCCCCGCCGGGCCCGCCACCGGACCTGTCACCGGGCCCGCCGTCCGGCCCTCTCGCCGGGCCCTCCGGTCCGTGCTTCCCGGCCGTCCCCCGCCCCGGCCGTCACTTGTCCGGGCGCACCACGCCGAGTATCCGCATCGAGCCCGCGCCCGCCAGCGTGACGTTGCGGCCCGGGCGGGGGGAGTGGACGATCGCGCCGTCGCCGACGTACATGCCCACGTGGCTGGCGTCGTCGTGGTAGATGATCAGGTCGCCGGGGCGCATGTCCTTGATGGCGATGCGCGGCAGCAGCCGCCACTGCTCCTGCGAGGTGCGCGGGATCGGGCGGCCCGCCGCGGCCCACGCCTGGGACGTGAGCCCGGAGCAGTCGTACGAGTCGGGGCCCTCGGCCCCCCAGACGTACGGCTTGCCGATCTGGGCCGTCGCGAAGGCCACCGCCGCCCTGCCGCGCTTGCTCGCGCTGCGGTTGATGTCCTTCAGCGCGCCGGAGCTGAGCCAGGCCGTCTGCTGCTTGTACGCGGCTTCCTGCTCCAGCTTGAGCAGGCGGGCCCGCTCCTCCTTCTTGAGCCGGGACTCCAGCTTCTTCGCCGCCGCTATCTGCGCGTTGATCTTCTTCTTGGCCTTGGCCTGCTTGATCCGGCCGGCTTCGAGCTTCTTCCAGTTGGTGTTCGCGTCCTTGGTGTACGTCTCCAAGTCCTGCTGGGTCCTGGTCAGTTCCCCCAGAACGCCCTTTGCGGCCTGCTGGCCCTCCCGGACCCGGCTCACCCCGTCCAGGAACAGTTGCGGGTCGTCGCTGAGCATGAACTGGGCGCCGGGCGGCAGCCCGCCCGTGCGGTACTGCTCGCGGGCCTGGGCGCCGGCCCGGTTCTTCAGGTCGGCGATCTTCGCCTGGCCCACGACGATGGCGCGGGCCAGCTTCACGATCTCGCCGGACTGCTTCTCGGCCCGCTCCTCGGCGAGGTTGTACGCGTCGGTGGCCGCCCCCGCCTTGCGGTAGAGGTCGTCGATCTCCTCGCGGACCTCTTCGAGGGTCTTCTTCGGCCCCTCGGAGGGGGGAACGGGTGTGGCGAAGGCCGGTACCGGCGTGATGAGCACGGACAGCGCGCAGACCAGAGTGATCGCGGCCGAGGCACAGTGACGTCGGTTCACGGGATTCCCCTCCGAGTAAATCTGATTTCCCGTCAGTAACTTTTCGCCGGTGACGAGATCGTGCCATGCCGTACCGAAAAGCAACAGAGGCGCACACCTGCTGTCCTGACGGTCACCCGCATCGGCCGCTGCCCCCGGCAACGCTCCCCGAACTCCTGGCCGCCCCCGCGAATCTCCCCCGCGCCCCCGCTGCCCCCCGTCCCCTCTTCTGGACGAACGGCGGCCCGTTCCCGTTCCCTCCGCGCCGGCCGGGGACGGGCCGCCGCCCGCCGGTCCGCCGACCCGCCGCTCCGTCAGCCCGCCGACAGGTTCTACCGCACCGGCGCGTCCCGGGCGTTCGCGTCCGGTCCGTTCAGCGCGCGCCGGGCCGGAGGGCGTCCCACCGCACCGTGACCTCGCCCTGGCGCCACCGCCGTACCCCGTCGGTCAGCGGCCAGTCGCCCGACAGCGCCCGCACCGCAGTGATCCAGCGCTGCCGGGCGCCCAGTGACGCGTACGGGGCCGCCGCCGCCCACGCCCGGTCGAAGTCCCGCAGGAAGGCGTGCACCGGTTCGCCCGGCACGTTGCGGTGGATCAGCGCCTTCGGCAGACGTTCCGCCAGGTCGGAGGGGCGGTCC
Organism: Streptomyces sp. NPDC002669; assembly: GCF_042889165.1. Classification (NCBI taxonomy): domain Bacteria; kingdom Bacillati; phylum Actinomycetota; class Actinomycetes; order Kitasatosporales; family Streptomycetaceae; genus Streptomyces; species Streptomyces sp. NPDC002669. Next base: position 86,528 of record NZ_JBIAQQ010000011.1, read on the forward strand.
AGGGAGCCGAGCCGGGTCGCGAACGTGACCGTGCGCGGGCCCTCCGGGCCGAGCGCCACCCAGACGTGCCGACGCCCGATCTCGTCGCAGGTCCCCTCCACCAGGAGCCCGCCCGGCGCGAGGCGCGCGCACAGCCGCTCCCAGACCCCGGCGACCTCGTCCTCGTCGTACTGGCGCAGCACGTTCGCCGCCCGGACGAGGTCGGGGCGCTCGGGGAGCGGGATCTCGAACCCGCCGTGCAGGAAGGTCAGGCCCTCGCGCTCGTACGGCTTCGCCGCCGCGACCCGTTCCGGATCGATCTCGATGCCGACCACGGAGGTGCGCGGCTCGGCGGTGCGCAGCCGGTGCAGCAGCTCGACGGCGGTCCAGGGGGCGGCCCCGTACCCGAGGTCCACGGCGACCGGGCGGTCGGCGCGGCGCAGGGCCGGGCCGTGGGCGGCGGCGATCCAGCGGTCCATGCGGCGGAGCCGGTTCGGATTGGTGGTCCCGCGGGTCGCGGTGCCGATGGGGCGCATGAGAGCGAGCGTAACGATTTTGCGGACCCGGCCCGGACCGGGCGGACGGACGGGCCCGGCGGGCGGCCGAGGACCGGGCCCGGCGGGCGGCCTAGGGCCGGGTGCGACCGGGCATGGCGGACGGCCGAGCGGCCCGGCGGACGGCCGCGGGCGGTCACCCGCCGTGACGGCGTGCGAGTCGCCCGTCACGCCGGCCCGTCGTAATGATTTGGTAAAGCGGAAATGAAAGGAAGGATTCCGCTGTTAGCGCCCCCGAAGGGGCTCAGGTCCCTCCGGTGTCGTGCCCCGAACGAGCCAGAATCCTGAATGAGGAGGACCGGACGACGTGACCCAGTACGTCTCCCGGCTCGGCAGCAGCCGGGTCGCGCCGCGCCTCAGGTTTCCCACGGCCTTCCCCGGCGGTCACCGAAGGCCCCGCCGGATCGCGATGCTCTCCGTGCACACCTCGCCGCTGCACCAGCCGGGCACGGGCGACGCGGGCGGCATGAACGTCTACATCGTGGAGCTGGCCAGGCGCCTCGCCGCGATCAACATCGAGGTCGAGATCTTCACCCGGTCCACCACCGGCGGGCTGCCCCCGGCGGTCGACCTGGCGCCCGGCGTCCTGGTCCGGCACGTCGACGCGGGCCCGTACGAGGGCCTGGCCAAGGAGGAGCTGCCCGCCCAGCTCTGCGCCTTCACGCACGGCGTGATGCAGGCGTGGGCCGGCCAGCGCCCCGGCTACTACGACCTGGTCCACTCCCACTACTGGCTCTCCGGCCACGTCGGCTGGCTCGCCGCCCAGCGCTGGGGCGTCCCGCTCGTCCACGCCATGCACACCATGGCGAAGGTGAAGAACGCGGCACTCGCGGAGGGCGACACCCCCGAGCCGGCCGCCCGGGTCATCGGCGAGACCCAGATCGTCGACGCGGCCGACCGGCTGATCGCGAACACCGCCGAGGAGGCGGGCGAGCTCGTCCGTTTCTACGAGGCCGCCCCGGAATCCGTCGCCGTCGTCCACCCCGGGGTAAACCTGGACCGTTTCAGCCCCGCCGACGGGCGCGCCGCGGCGCGGGCCCGCCTCGGGCTGCCGCAGGACGCGCTGATCCCGCTCTTCGCGGGCCGCATCCAGCCGCTGAAGGCCCCCGACGTGCTGCTGCGGGCGGTCGCCGTCCTGCTGGACCGCGATCCCGCGCTGCGCTCCCGGGTGGTCGTACCGGTCGTCGGCGGTCCGAGCGGCAGCGGGCTCGCCAAGCCGGAGGGGCTCCAGAAGCTGGCGGCCCGGCTCGGCATCGCCGATGTCGTACGGTTCCAGCCGCCGGTCGGGCAGGAACAGCTCGCGGACTGGTTCCGGGCCGCGTCCGTGCTGGTCATGCCCTCGTACAGCGAGTCCTTCGGGCTGGTCGCCATAGAGGCCCAGGCGGCGGGCACCCCGGTCGTCGCGGCGGCCGTGGGCGGTCTGCCGGTGGCGGTGCGGGACGGGGTCAGCGGCTTCCTGATACCCGGCCACGACCCCGCCGCGTACGCGCGGGCCCTGGCCCGGTTCGCCGAGGCGCCGGAACTGGTCACCCGAATGGGCGCCGCCGCCGCCGCGCACGCCCAGGGCTTCGGCTGGGACACCGCGGCGTCCGCGACCGCCGAGGTGTACACGGCCGCGATGCACGAACACCGCCGTCGCCGCGTACGCTCGCACCATGGCTGACGCACCCGACGACGTACCCCACGGCGCCGCGCCGACCGAGGCGGTGACGGCTCCGTCCGACGAGGCGGCGACACGGGCCGCGCGGGTCATCGAGGCGACCCTGGAGGACGCCGGACTCGCCTGGGAGAGCCCCGAACCGGGCGGTTACGTGGTCACGCTGCCCGGCACGCGCAAGCTGTCCACCACCTGCTCCCTGCGCGTCGGCAAGCACTCGCTCTCCCTCAACGCCTTCGTCGTGCGCCACCCCGATGAGAACGACGCGGCGGTCCACCGCTGGCTGCTGGAGCGCAACCTCCGCCTCTTCGGCGTGAGTTACGCCATCGACCGGCTCGGCGACATCTACCTGGTCGGCAGGCTGCCGCTGTCCGTGGTCACCCCGGAGGAACTGGACCGGCTGCTCGGCACGGTGCTCGAAGCGGCCGACGGTTCGTTCAACACCCTGCTGGAGCTGGGTTTCGCGAGTTCCATCCGCAAGGAGTACGAGTGGCGGGTGTCGCGCGGCGAGTCCACGCGGAACCTGGACGCGTTCGCCCATCTGACCCGCCGTCCGGCCGACTGACGGCCGGGCCCTCGGGCGTCCGCATCGCCCCGGCGCGCTGCGGCGAGCCCTGATCCGACATGCCGTCGCCCCGGGTGAGGCGTGCCCCGCCACGGGGCGGAAAGTGCGGCATGTGCTGCCATCACGCGGTATCCAGTGGAAAAGAGTGGTTCGCCCGTCGGTGTCGGCACTCGACGCGTCTTGCGACGACGAATGGCGCTTTCACAGAATGATCACGACGTCGTCACGATCGCATCCCGTGCCCAAATTGATTGATCGTCAAACCAACTTCCGCTCATAGGGTGAGCGCACCCGAAAGCCCCGCTCAGAGAGACGGACCGGATCCATGCGCTCCTCCGCCATACGCCGTACCGCTGTTGCCGCCGCCGCGGTGTCCCTGGCCCTGCTCGCCGCCGGTTGTGGCGGCGGCTCGGATTCCGGTTCCGACGGCAAGGGCAAGGACACCAAGGGCAAGGAATCCGCCGCGGCGGAGCCGGCCGCCAAGGCGCTGACCGCCGCCGAGCTGGAGAAGGCCGCGCTGGCCCAGGGCGACGTCAAGGGGCACAAGATCTCCGAGGCCGCGGCCAAGGACGTGGTGGCGGTCGACGACATCAAGGTCGAGAAGGAGGTGTGCGCCCCCCTCGCGAACGCGCTGATGGGCGCACAGGTCGGCGAGCCCGGCGCGTTCACGAAGCGCACCGTCGTCAGCGAGCCCAAGAAGGGCTCCATGGACAAGGCCACCGAGAACCCCGAGGACGCCTTCAAGTCGGCCTTCGACATCACGACGACGCAGCTGGCCCTCGGTTCGTACGAGGGCAAGGGCGCGCAGGACTCGATCGCCGCGCTGCGCACCGCGGCCACCGAGTGTGCCGGCGGGTTCGAGTTCACGGCGGCCGGTGAGAAGCAGAAGCTCAGCAAGATCACCGAGGCCCAGGTCGAGGCCGGCGAGGAGTCGGTCGCCTGGACGGTGGTGCTGGAACAGGACGGCGAGAAGGGCGAGATGAAGCTGGCGGCACTGCGCCAGGGCTCCTCGTTCGCCTCGTTCTCCTCGATGAACCTGGCCGCGATGGGCGGGGGCGGGAGCTTCGAGCTGCCGACCGCGGTGATCGAGGCCCAGGCCGCGAAGCTGGCCTGAGGGGACGGCCGGGACCGCCGCACCCCCTCGCAGCGGCGGTCCCGCGCCCAACGGTCCGTGCCGAACGGCCCCGGGCCGAACGGTTCGCGCCGGGTCGAACGGTTCGCGCCGGGTCAGGGCAGCGGAACGAGTCTCACCACGGTGACGATCAGGACGGACCGGGAGACGTAATAGAGCACGATCGCGCCGGCGACCGTCGCCTCGCGGCGATCGCGCTCGCTCTTGACGGCGGTCGAGCCGTTCCCGTACGGATCGAGACCAAGGGTGCGCGCCATCTCGGTGCGGAAGGTCTCGCCGTCGCGCATCTTGGCCAGGGTGTCGTCGGCGGGCGGGGCGTAGGAGATGCGGAAGCTCAAGCGACGCTCCGCCTCTCGGCCTCGTCCTGAGCCAGCCGGTCCAGGATCTTCTCGGCCTCCGGGTCGGGCACGGCCTCCAGCATCCAGTGCCGCATGACCGCCTGGATCTCGCCCACGCCGGCGTCGTTGATGGCGCGGTCGAACTCCTCGCGTCTCTCCTCCGGCAGCGCGGCGCGGATGGCCGGGATGCTGTTGGGCACGTCGACTTCGGCACCGCCGACGAAGGTCTTCAGGGTTTCGCCCATGATTGCTCTCCCCGTTCTCCTTGCTCTCGCCGCACGGCCCGCCCGGTCGGCCCCCGCCCGTGCGCGGGCCGGTGTGAGCGAACCGGTGCGTGGGCCGGTGTCCGACTCACGGTAGCGCCAGGCGGCCCGACGGACGCGGAACGCGCACGATACGTTCGCCGCATGGCAGGAACATCATGGGACATAGTGCTGATCGGCGGGGCGTCAGGTATCGGCAAGAGTCGGCTCGCCGCGCGACTGGCCGATGAACACCGTGCGTTCGTGGTCGAGTTCGACGACGTGGTCGGCGCGGTCGAGGCGATGACGACGGCCGAGCACCACCCCGCACTCCACCACTTCGACGACATCCCGGACATCGACCGGCTCCCCACCGGCCGGGTGCTGGACCTCCAGATCGCCACGGCCCGCGCCCTGGAGCCCGCCGTGCTGGGCGTGGTCCGCAACCGCCTGACCGTCGAGGTGCCCGCCGTCGTCGAGGGCGACTACCTCACCCCGGCCGCCGCCGCGGCGGCCGTCCACGAGGGCGCGGGCGCCGGCCGCCGGGTGCGGGCGGTGTTCCTGCACGAGGCCGACCCGGACCGGATCACCGCCAACTACGCCGCCCGGGAGCCCGGCAGCGGCGAACAGCGCAGCCGGGCGCGGGTCAGCGCCGCGTACTCGCACTGGCTCGCCGACCAGGCGGCCCGGCACGGACTGCCGGTGGTCGACTGCCGCCCCTGGGCCGACCTCCCGGAGCGCGTGGCCCGGGCGTTGGACCGGTAACCGAACCGGCCCGAGTCCGCCGCCCCGTCGCCCGACCGGCCTCTGTCACACCCCCGCCGTACGCTCGGCCCATGAGCGTCTCCATCTACTACAGCGCCCGCCGCGCGGCCCCGCTGACCGAGGCCGAGTCGGCCGCCGTCGAACGCGTCGTCACCACGCGCGCGAAGACGTTCCCGTACGACGACGAGGAGAGCCTGTACCTGTACGACCTGGGCGACAATGGCCGGGGCGACGAACTCCTCACCGGGTCCACGAAGCTGCCGACCGACCCCGACCGGTGGCTGCCGGTGACGGCCCATGTCCTCGACGCCGTCACCGAGTTGCGCCGCGCCGTCGAGGGCGCGGAGTGGCACGTCCACCTGGACGACACCGACATCCCCTGGGACGAGGAAGTGGGCTACGACCTGCCGGGCATGCGGGACGCGGACCTCGCCGCCGAACTCGGCGGCCTCTGCGACCCGGAGTGACCGCAGGGGGTGTTCCGTCCGTCTAGCCCATGACGACCACGACATACGCCATGGCGACCACGACGGCCAGGAAGACGACGACGCCGGCCACCACGACCACGCCCAACAGCCCCGTCACACCCGCGATCGCGGCCCAGCCGACCCGCGTCGCCCGCCCGGCCCGCTCGACCGCCCTCTCGTAGTCGCCGTCGTCGTCCCAGTCCCGGTCGCTCATGACACCTCCTCCGGCACCGGACTCTAGAAGGCGGCCCGGGAGACACCCGGGGGCGGCCCGGAACACGAACGAGCCCCCCGCCCGCGGACAACCCGCAGGCAGAGGGCTCGATCAATACGGCCAATACGGCCTACTTCTTCTTGCCCTGGTTCTTCACGGCCTCGATGGCGGCCTTCGCCGCGTCCGGGTCGAGGTACGTGCCGCCCGGCTTCACGGGGCGGAAGTCGGCGTCCAGTTCGTAGGCGAGCGGGATGCCGGTCGGGATGTTCAGGCCCGCGATGTCGGCGTCGGAAATGCCGTCGAGGTGCTTGACCAGGGCTCGGAGGCTGTTGCCGTGGGCGGCGACCAGGACCGTGCGGCCGGCGAGCAGGTCCGGGACGATGCCGTCGTACCAGTACGGCAGCATGCGGACGACGACGTCCTTGAGGCACTCGGTGCGCGGGCGCAGCTCCGGCGGGATCGTCGCGTAGCGAGGGTCGCCGCTCTGCGAGAACTCGGTGCCGTCCTCCAGCGCGGGCGGCGGGGTGTCGTAGGAACGGCGCCAGAGCATGAACTGCTCCTCGCCGAACTCGGCCAGCGTCTGCGCCTTGTCCTTGCCCTGGAGGGCGCCGTAGTGGCGCTCGTTCAGCCGCCAGGAACGGTGGACCGGGATCCAGTGGCGGTCGGCGGCCTCCAGCGCGAGCTGGGCGGTGCGGATGGCGCGCTTCTGGAGGGAGGTGTGCAGGACGTCGGGGAGCAGACCGGCGTCCTTCAGCAGCTCACCGCCGCGGACCGCCTCCTTCTCGCCCTTCTCGGTGAGGTTGACGTCCACCCAACCGGTGAACAGGTTCTTCGCGTTCCATTCGCTCTCGCCGTGGCGGAGGAGGATCAGCTTGTACGGTGCGTCGGCCATGGGTCCGAGCGTAATCGAACCCGTACGAACTCCGCGCGACCGGCCACAGGGCGGACGCGGCGGGCGGAGGAAGGGCGATCGTCGCTGGTGGCGGCCGGGACGATTGACGGGCGGCGTCAATTCGCTGGCGTGCCGGAAACCGGGATTCGTAATGTTCGGACTGTCGCCGGGCCTCTTACCGGCGGTGTTCGTTCCGCACTTCCCCGGGGGGATCTCCTCATGTCTGTCGCCGGTCTCGGACGGTCCGTGCGCGAATCCGTGTCCGGGCTCCCCAGGGAGTTCTGGTGGTTGTGGACCAGCACGCTGGTCAACCGGCTCGGCGGGTTCGTCGCCACGTTCATGGCGCTCTATCTGACCCTGGACCGGGGCTACTCGGCCTCGTACGCGGGTCTGGTCGTCGCGCTGCACGGGCTCGGCGGAGTGGTCTCCTCGCTCGGGGCCGGGGTGATGACCGACCGGCTCGGCCGCCGGCCCACGATGCTCGTCGCGCAGACCTCGACCGCGGTGTCCGTGGCCGTGCTCGGGTTCATGGTCCACCCGGTGGCGATCGCGGCGGTCGCCTTCTGCGTCGGCATGGCGAGCAACGCCTCTCGGCCCGCCGTGCAGGCCATGATGGCCGACATCGTGCGGCCCGAGGACCGGGTGCGGGCCTTCTCGCTCAACTACTGGGCCATCAACCTCGGCTTCGCCGTCTCGTCCGCCGGGGCCGGGTTCGTCGCCGAGTACAGCTATCTGGCCGGGTTCCTCGGCGAGGCCGCGATGACGCTGGCCTGTGCCGTCGTGGTCTTCATGAAGGTGCCCGAGTCACGGCCCGGGAAGTCCGCGGCGGCCGGGGCCGCGGGCGCGGACTCCGGTGAGGGGGTCCGGCTCTCCACCGTGCTGCGCGACGGCCGGTTCATGAGCGTCGTCGGGCTGTCCTTCGTCATCGCCCTGATCTTCCAGCAGGGGTACGTGGGGCTGCCGGTGGCCATGGGGGCCGACGGGTTCTCCAGCTCCGACTTCGGTACGGCCGTCGCCGTCAACGGCGTGCTGATCGTGGTGCTCCAGATCCCCGTCACCCGCTTCATCCAGCACCGCGACCCACGACAACTGCTCATCGTGTCGTCGCTGCTGGCGGGGTACGGATTCGGGCTGACCGCGTTCGCCGGGTCGGTCGTCGGCTACGCGCTGACCATCTGCGTCTGGACGGTCGCCGAGATCGTCAACGCGCCGATCCAGAGCAGCCTGGTGGTCCGGCTCTCGCCCGTCGGGGGCCGGGGCCGCTACCAGGGCATGTACACCATGTCGTGGTCGGCGGCCGCGCTGATCGCACCGCTGATGTCGGGCCTGGTGATCGACCGCTTCGGGGCGCAGTGGCTGTGGGGGGCCTGCGCCGTCCTGGGGACCGGGGCCGCGCTCGGGTACTGGCTGCTGGTCCGGGGCCTGCCGGGGGAGGAGGGGGCGGTGTCCACCGGTGGTGGGAACGCCTCCGGAACCGATGCCGGGACCGGTGCGGAGGCCGGTACGGGGAACGCCTCCGGAGCCGATGCCAGGACGGTCCCCGCCGCCGAACCGGCCGTCGAGCGGACGGCCTGAGCGCCCGTCCGCCCACGGTTCCCCCGTACACACGGCGGCGCCCCGCGCGGAACGGATCGTTCCCGCGCGGGGCGCCCCCGTCGCTCCGCGGCAGCGGGTCAGCCGCAGCCGCCACCGCACTGGCACGAGCCCCCGGACTGGCAGCCGCAACTGCAGCCGGGGCCGCAGCTGCAGGAGCTGAGCAGGGGCAGGCGGAGCGCGTCGGCGGGGGCCTCCCGCCGGGGGTCGGTCGTGGGGGAATCGGCCATGGTTCCTCCTCAGGACGTACGACAGGGCCGTACGCCTCGATCGAGCGCGTACGACCGGGGCGTACGGACAAGACGTGCCGCCCCACCCCATTGGATGCCCACCCGGGCGGGCGCATCAACGGCGCACGTGCGCAGAGACACATGTGCGACCGGATGCGCCTTCGCGCACCCCCGCGCGCCTCCCGGGGGCGGGCCGGGGCCGTGCCCCCACGGCCGCCGAGGAGCCGGGGTCAGGCGCCCTCCACCGGGGTCGGCTGCTGGATCTCGTCGGCGTGCTCGCCCGTCACCAGGTAGACGACGCGCTTGGCGACCGACACCGCGTGGTCGGCGAAGCGCTCGTAGTACCGGCCGAGCAGCGTCACGTCCACGGCCGTCTCGATGCCGTGCTTCCAGCGGTCGTCCATCAGGTGCTGGAACAGCGTGCGGTGCAGCAGGTCCATCTCGTCGTCGTCCTGTTCCAGCTGGAGCGCCAGGTCGACGTCCTTGGTGATGATCACCTCGGCGGCCTTGGCCATCAGGCGCTGGGCCAGCTGTCCCATCTCCAGGATGGTGGCGTGCAGGTCGTTGGGCACCGCCGACTCCGGGAAGCGCAGCCGGGCCAGCTTGGCGACGTGCTGGGCGAGGTCGCCCGAGCGTTCCAGGTCGGCGCTCATCCGCAGCGAGGTGACCACGATCCGCAGGTCCGTCGCCACGGGCTGCTGGCGGGCGAGCAGGGCGATGGCCCGCGCCTCCAGGTCGTGCTGGAGGTCGTCGACCTTCTGGTCCGCGGCGATCACGCTCTCCGCGAGCTTCAGATCGGCATCGAGCATGGACGTCGTCGCCCGGCCGATCGCCGACCCGACGAGCCGGGCCATCTCGACCAGCCCCTCGCCGATCGAGTCGAGTTCCTCGTGGTACGCGTCACGCATGGAAGTCCCTCTCCAGTCCTCATTCGTAAGGCCGGGGCCAGGTGTGAACCCCACGCTGCCACCCTGATCGGCGTACGCGTCGGCTTCCGGCCGCCCAAGTGAATCAACCCTTTCTCCTCGGTGAACTCTGGGAGACGAGTGTTCGGACAGACACCCGGATGGCTGGGATAGTCCTCCCGGACCTGCATAACCTTGACGTATGGACGTGAACGCGGCAGTCGCCGCAGCTGCGGCGATCGGCGGTGCGTGTACCGGCGTGGTCGCCATGCTGGCGTTCCGCTGGAGCGAGCGCGACCAGAAGAAGCCCACGCGCACCTCCCTGCGGCCGGACAGCAACGCACCCCTGCCGCCCGGGGTGGACACGGTCCTCTCCGTGCTCAGCTCCTCGGCGGTCGTGCTCGACGAGAGCGACAGCGTCGTCAAGGCCAGCTCGGCCGCGTACGCGCTGGGTCTGGTCCGGGGCGGCCGGCTGGCCGTCGACGCGATGCTCAACATGGCCAGGGACACCCGCCGTGACGGTGAGATACGGCAGGTCGAACTGGACCTCCCCCGGCGCGGCACGGGCCGCGGCGAGGCCCTCGCGGTCTCCGCCCGGGTCGCCCCGCTCGGCTCCCGGCTGGTGCTCCTGCTGGTCGAGGACCTCACCGAGGCCCGCCGGATAGAAGCGGTGCGGCGGGACTTCGTCGCCAATGTCAGCCATGAGCTCAAGACCCCGGTCGGTGCGCTCTCGCTGCTCTCCGAGGCCGTGCTGGACGCCTCCGACGACCCGGAGGCCGTGGAGCGGTTCGCGGGCCGGATGCAGATCGAGGCGACCCGGCTGACCAACCTCGTGCAGGAGATCATCGACCTCTCGCGGGTGCAGAACGACGACCCGCTGGAGGACGCCGAACCGGTCCGGGTGGACGAGCTGGTGGCCGAGGCCATCGACCGCTGCCGCCAGCAGGCCGGCTCGAAGCAGATCACCATGGCGGCCGGCGGCACCGCGGAGCTCCGCATCTGGGGCAACCGCGGCCAGCTCGCCGCGGCACTCGGCAACCTCGTCGAGAACGCCGTCAACTACAGCCCCGCCCGTACCCGAGTGGGCATCGCCGCCAGGCGACTGTCCGTACCCGGCGGGGACCAGATCGAGATAGCCGTGACCGACCAGGGGATCGGCATCTCGGAGAAGGACCGCGAGCGGGTCTTCGAACGCTTCTACCGCGTCGACCCGGCCCGCTCACGGGCCACCGGTGGCACCGGCCTCGGCCTCGCCATCGTGAAGCACGTGGCCGCCTCGCACGGCGGGGAGGTCACGGTCTGGAGCTCGGAGGGCCAGGGCTCCACCTTCACCCTGCGGCTGCCCGAAGCGGGCTCCGTGCGGGAGCGGGACCGCAGCTCGGGCGGACCGCTCATCGTCAACGACGACGAGGGCCCCTACGGACCCGCCCACCCCGACACCCTTGAACCGTTCCCTGCCCCGGAGGTCCTTCCGTGACCCGAGTGCTCGTCGTCGAGGATGAGGAATCCTTCAGCGACGCCCTGTCCTACATGCTCCGCAAGGAGGGTTTCGAGGTCGCGATCGCGGCCACGGGCCCGGACGGGCTTGACGAGTTCGAGCGCAACGGCGCCGACCTCGTGCTGCTCGACCTGATGCTGCCGGGCCTGCCCGGCACGGAGGTCTGCCGTCAGCTGCGCAGCAGGTCCAACGTCCCCGTGATCATGGTCACGGCGAAGGACAGCGAGATCGACAAGGTCGTCGGCCTGGAAATAGGAGCCGACGACTACGTCACCAAGCCGTTCTCCTCGCGGGAGCTGGTCGCCCGCATCCGCGCGGTGCTGCGTCGCCGCGGGGAGCCGGAGGAGGTCGCCCCGGCCGCCCTGGAGGCGGGCCCGGTGCGGATGGACGTGGACCGCCACGTCGTCACCGTCGCCGGCGGCAAGGTCGACCTGCCGCTCAAGGAGTTCGACCTGCTGGAGATGCTGCTGCGCAACGCGGGCCGGGTCCTGACCCGCATGCAGCTCATCGACCGGGTCTGGGGCGCGGACTACGTGGGCGACACCAAGACCCTCGACGTCCACGTCAAGCGGCTGCGCGCCAAGATCGAGCCCGACCCGGGAGCGCCGCGCTTCCTGGTGACGGTGCGGGGCCTGGGGTACAAGTTCGAGCCGTAGGCCGGCCGGTACGCGAACGGCGGAGGGCGCCCCCATTCATCCGGGGGGCGCCCTCCGCCGTTCGCACGCCCGGGCCGTCCCGCGGCCGCCCGCGCGGTGTGCGGGGCGGCGGCGGTGGCCCGTCGGGTCAGTGGCCCTCGGCCGAGGCGGACGAGGCGTCGGTCGGGGTGGTCTCGCCGCCCTCGCCGTTCTCCGCCTCCGAACCGGCGGGGGTGCCGGTGGGCTTCCCGGACGGGCCGGCCGTGCCGGTCGGCTGCGCCGGCGGCGTCGGCAGCGCGCTCGGGCCGTAGCCCTCGAAGAAGCTCTTCGCCGGGACCACGAACGCGCCGAGCGGGACCTCGCCGGTCGAGCTGAACTTGAAGACGACGCGCTGCACGTCGCCGGCCTTGGCGGCCTCCAGGCCGTTCTCGATCACGGCGGAGGCGTTGCCGGCACCGCCCAGGACCACCTTGTCGCCGGCCTGGACCACGATCGGCCCGGAGCCCTTGGCGGGGGTCAGCTTCACCGGGGTGCTCGAACCCGGCAGCGTGACGGCCTCCAGGGTCTGCGGCTTCGTGCCGTTGTTGAACACCGTCGCGGTGACGACGGCCGGACCCTTGGCGGTGAGCTCGGGCTGGGTGACGACGCTCGCGTTCTGGACGCTGATGTCGCCGATGGTGGTGGCGGCATTGTCCGGCTTGATCTGCAGCGTCGCTGCGTCGTTGCCCGCACCGCACGCGGCGAGCGAGGCGATCGAGAACGCGATGGCTGTGGCGGCGAGGGCGCCGTGTCGAAGGCTGCGGCTCACGGCGGCGGCAACTCCTTGAACGGTTCGGACTGCGGACGGTGGGGCGGGCGACGTAAAGCCGCCCTAAGGGTGTGTCAGCGGCCTTAGGCTACCGAGCCGCCCCCGCCGCCCCGCACCCGACCCGCCCCTGTAGCGCGTTTCGGGCCGTGCCGGGGCGGGCGGCAGGGCCCCGGCACGGCCGGGCCGGACGGGATCCCGGTGGAATGCCGGGGAAATGCCGACGGGATGCGGGCAGGGTCCGGGCAAGATCCGGAACGGCGGTGCGCGGACTTCCCGACTTGCCGGTAACTTCCGCGATCCCCACCTCTCCCGGGCCCGCGCCCGGCAAAGGTTTGCAGGTCCGCGCGGTCCGAAACGGGTCGACACACGCCGTTCACATATTGCCGGTGATCAATTCATGGAGCATGGCGCATTCCGTGCGCATAAGCGCTCGCATCGGGTTGTTGATCAATTCCATTGATCGGCGCCAGTTACATCCGTACGGATGATCGATCTCCGAACGGAGTGAGGAAACTCCGGTGTCAGGAATCCGACAAAACGGGATGTTAGACCCCTCCGGGAGCCGGTTCCGATGCGTGCGACGCGCGTGTTTCACCTCGCCCGCACAACCGCTCCGACCTGCGAATACCGCCTTCCGGGAACCTTCCGCAGCACGTGCGCGTCGCTGTTGTCAAGCCCCGAGATATGCCCTGACCTGCGAAAACGCCATTCAGGAGAAGCAGTTCTCGTGTTACTCTTGATAGCCACGGAAGGGGTACCTGTCACATGACGTTCAAGGTTGGCGACACCGTGGTCTATCCCCATCACGGGGCCGCGCTGATCGAGGCTATCGAAACTCGCCAGATCAAAGGCGTGGACAAGACCTACTTGGTGCTCAAGGTCGCCCAGGGCGACTTGACGGTTCGTGTGCCGGCGGACAATGCGGAGTTCGTGGGCGTGCGCGACGTGGTCGGGCAGGAAGGGCTGGACCGGGTCTTCGAGGTGCTTCGCGCACCGTATGCCGAGGAGCCGACGAACTGGTCCCGGCGCTACAAGGCAAATCTCGAGAAGCTCGCCTCCGGCGATGTCATCAAGGTCGCCGAGGTGGTGCGCGACCTGTGGCGCCGTGAGCGCGAGCGCGGACTGTCCGCGGGCGAGAAGCGCATGCTCGCCAAGGCTCGCCAGATCCTGGTGAGCGAACTCGCCCTCGCGGAGAACACCAACGAGGACAAGGCCGAGGCTCTGCTCGACGAGGTCCTCGCGTCCTGACCCGGTTTCGCACCGGTTGCAATAAATGTGCCGCAGTGCCCGCTGACGACCGAATTCACGGTACGTCGCCGGGCATTGCGGCATGTCCGGACCCGGTGCGGCATGTCCGGATTCGGAACGCCGCCCGTCCGGATTGCGTTTCGATTCACCGATGCGTTGGCTTCATCGGTGATGCCCCCGATACGTTGCTCGTGATCTTGTACAGCCGATACGGCCGACACGACCGATCCCGAGCGACCGGTGCGGTTCGTCCGATTTCGATCGGGTGTCACGGAAAGGGCCCGGTCGAATCGGGGCGTGGCGCCCGGCTCGCTTGTGGCCATACCCACGTCGACCGTGGAAACAAACATGCCGAAGCTCCGGAGTGCAACCGATGTCTGATCAATCGCGTCCGTACCGCACCGCAGCGGTGATTCCCGCGGCCGGTCGCGGCGTGCGGCTCGGCCCCGGCGCCCCCAAGGCGCTCCGCGCGCTGGGCGGGACGCCCATGCTCATCCACGCGGTACGGGCCATGGCGGCCTCCCGTTCCGTCTCCCTGGTCGTCGTGGTGGCCCCGCCGGACGGCGCCGGCGAGGTCAAGAACCTGCTCGACGAGCACGCCCTGCCCGAGCGCACCGACTACCTCGTGGTGCCCGGCGGCAACACCCGGCAGGAGTCCGTGCGCCTCGGCATCGAGGCGCTGCCCGAGGACGTCTCCGCCGTCCTCGTCCACGACGCGGCGCGCCCGCTGGTGCCCGTCGACACGGTGGACGCGGTGATCGAGGCGGTGCGCGAGGGGGCGCCCGCCGTCGTTCCCGCGCTGCCGCTCGCCGACACCGTCAAGGAGGTCGAGCCCGGTGCGCCGGGTGAGGCGGAGCCGGTGCTCGGCACGCCCGTGCGGGCCAGGCTGCGCGCCGTGCAGACCCCGCAGGGCTTCGACCGGGAGACGCTGGTGCGCGCGCACGCCGCCGTCGCCGTGGACGGCGAGGGCGCCACGGACGACGCGGGCATGGTGGAACGGCTCGGGGCGCCCGTCGTGGTGGTCCCCGGGCACGAGGAGGCGTTCAAGGTGACCCGGCCGCTGGACCTGGTGCTGGCCGAGGCGGTACTCGCACGCAGGAGGGCGAACGATGGCTTCTGAGGAAACGGCGGCCCGCGAAGAAACGATGGTTCCCGCGGCAGCGGCGGCTTCCGGAGGGGCCACTTCCGCGGAACGGGCCGTCCCGGTGATCCCGCAGGTCGGGATCGGCACCGACATCCACGCCTTCGAGGAGGGCCGCGAGCTGTGGTGCGCGGGGCTGCTCTGGGAGGGCGAGGGGCCGGGGCTCGCCGGGCACTCCGACGCCGACGTCGTCGCCCACGCCGCGTGCAACGCGCTCTTCTCGGCCGCCGGGCTCGGTGACCTCGGGCAGCACTTCGGCACCGGTCGGCCCGAGTGGTCCGGCGCCGCCGGGGTGACCCTGCTGGCCGAGGCGGCGCGGATCGTGCGGGCCGAGGGCTTCGGGATCGGAAACGTCGCCGTCCAGGTCGTCGGCGTACGGCCGAAGATCGGCAAGCGGCGCGAGGAGGCGCAGCGGGTGCTGTCGGCCGCCGTGGGGGCGCCCGTCTCGCTCTCCGCCGCCACGTCCGACGGGCTCGGCTTCACCGGGCGGGGCGAGGGCCTCGCCGGGATCGCGACCGCGCTGGTGTACCGCACGGGCTGACGTCCGTACGGTCCCGGTCCGCCGGGGCTCCGGGGCCGGTGCGGCGGCCGGTGCCGGCCGCCGTTCCGCTCGCGGGTGCCGCACCGGCGTTGACCCTTCCGGTGGGCAGGACCGGGAAGCGGAGGGAGCGGGCCGGGGTTGGGGTACGAGTAGGAGCACCATCGATCCCCTGGAGGACGTACGCCATGACCGCCGCACTCTCCGACAAGCTCAAGGCGCTTCTCGACACCCCGGTCTTCGTCACCGTCGCCACCATCCAGCCCGACGGCAGCCCCCAGGTCTCCCCGGTCTGGGTCAAGCGCGACGGCGACGACGTGCTCATCTCGACGACGGTCGGCCGCCGCAAGGAGAAGAACCTGCGCCGCGACCCGCGGGTCACCGTCGTCGTGCAGCCCTTCGACGCCCCGTACACGTACGCCGAGATCCGCGGCACCGCCGAGCTGACCACCGAGGGCGGACCGGAGCTCATCGAGGAGCTGTCGGTGAAGTACACCGGCAAGAAGTACGCGGACTTCAACCCCTCGTCCGTCGACGACGCCCAGCGGGTGGTCGTCCGGATCACCCCGCGGAAGGTCGTCGGACACCTCTGAGCGCACCCGGCCGGGAACACCGCCGCGAGAAACTTTTTCCCCGCGATCCCCAAGGGGTCGCGGGGCACTGGTGCGCGCCCACTACCCTTGAGGCGTGACTATTCGCCTGTACGACACCAGCGCCCGGCAGACCCGTGATTTCGTCCCGCTCACAGCGGGCTGTGTCTCGATCTACCTCTGTGGCGCGACCGTCCAGGCCGCCCCGCACATCGGGCACATCCGGTCCGGACTGAACTTCGACATCATGCGCCGCTGGTTCGAGTACCGCGGCTACGACGTCACGTTCATCCGGAACGTCACCGACATCGACGACAAGATCATCACGAAGTCCGCCGAACAGGGCCGCCCGTGGTGGTCGATCGGGTACGAGAACGAGCGGGCGTTCAACGCGGGCTACGACGCGCTCGGTTGCCTCCCGCCCACCTACGAACCGCGGGCGACCGGCCACGTCCCCGAGATGATCGAGATGATGCGGGGCCTGATCGAGCGCGGTCACGCCTACGAGGCCGACGGCAACGTCTACTTCGACGTACGCTCCTTCCCCGGCTACCTGGAGCTGTCCAACCAGGACCTCGACGACCTGCGCCAGCCGTCCGGCGAGGGCGAGACCGGCAAGCGCGACCAGCGCGACTTCGCCATGTGGAAGGCGGCCAAGCCGGGCGAGCCCAGCTGGGAGACCCCGTGGGGCCGCGGCCGCCCCGGCTGGCACCTGGAGTGCTCCGCCATGGCGCACAAGTACCTCGGGACCGCCTTCGACATCCACGGCGGCGGCCTCGACCTGATCTTCCCGCACCACGAGAACGAGATCGCCCAGGCCAAGGCGTACGGCGACGAGTTCGCGAAGTACTGGGTGCACAACGCCTGGGTCACCATGTCCGGCGAGAAGATGTCGAAGTCGCTGGGCAACTCCGTGCTGGTCAGCGAGATGGTCAAGGCATGGCGCCCGATCGTGCTGCGCTACTACCTCGGCACCCCGCACTACCGGTCGATGATCGAGTACAGCGAGGAGGCCCTGCGCGAGGCCGAGTCCGCGTTCGCGCGGATCGAGGGCTTCGTGCAGCGCGTCACCGAGAAGGCGGGCGAGACGGTCGAGCCCGCCGCCGAGGTGCCGCCGGCCTTCGCCGAGGCGATGGACGACGACCTGGGCGTCCCGCAGGCGCTCGCGATCGTCCACACCACGGTCCGACAGGGCAACTCCGCGCTGGCCGCCGACGACAAGGAGGCGGCCGTCGCCCGGCTCGCCGAGGTCCGCGCGATGCTCGGCGTCCTCGGCCTCGACCCGCTCGACGAGCACTGGGCGGGCGAGAACGACCGCGGCGACGACCTGCACGGGGTGGTCGACACGCTCGTACGGCTCGTCCTGGACCAGCGCGAGGCCGCCCGCACCCGCAAGGACTGGCCCGCCGCCGACGCGATCCGCGACCAGCTGGGCCAGTCCGGACTCGTCATCGAGGACGGCCCGACCGGGCCGCGGTGGACACTCGGCCCGCGCCAGTAGCCGCCCCCGTGTGCCGCCCGGCGTTCCGGGCGGCACACTTCACTTACGTACGCATGTCTGAGAAGCAACGAAACAGGTAGGTCATGGCCGGGAACAGCCAGCGCAGGAACCGCCGCACGTCCAACAAGAAGGGCGCGCAGGTCGGCAGCGGTGGGCAGCGACGCCGTGGCCTGGAGGGCAAGGGCCCGACGCCGCCCGCCTCCGCCCGCAAGGGACACAAGAAGAACCGCATCGCCAACGCCCAGGCCAAGCAGGCCGCGGCCCGCCGCCCCGCCCCCCGGCGCGGCGGCGCCAAGGGCACCTCCGAGATGGTCGTCGGCCGCAACCCGGTCTACGAGGCCCTGCGCGACGGCGTCCCGGCGACGACGCTGTACGTCCAGCAGTACATCGACAACGACGAGCGGGTCCGCGAGGCGCTCCAGCTCGCCGGCGCGCGCGGCAACATCAACCTGATGGAGGCCCCGCGCCCCGAGCTGGACCGGATGACGAACGGCCTGAACCACCAGGGCCTCGTCCTCCAGGTCCCGCCGTACGAGTACGCGCACCCGGAGGACCTCACCGCCGCCGCGTACGACAACGGCGAGGACCCCCTCATCGTCGCCCTCGACGGGGTCACCGACCCGCGCAACCTGGGCGCGATCGTCCGTTCCGTCTCCGCCTTCGGCGGTCACGGCGTGGTCGTGCCCGAGCGGCGCGCGGCCGGGATGACGGCGGGCGCCTGGAAGTCCTCGGCGGGCACGGCGGCGCGCACGCCGGTCTCCCGGGTGACGAACCTGACCCGGGCCCTGGAGGGCTACCAGAAGGCCGGTCTCACGGTCGTCGGCCTCGCCGCCGACGGCGAGCACACCGTCGAGGACCTGGAGGAGCTCGCCGGCCCCGTCGTCATCGTCATCGGCAGCGAGGGCAAGGGCCTGGGCCGCCTGGTCGGCGAGACCTGCGACTACCGGGTCCGCATCTCGATGCCGGGCGGCGCGGAGTCGCTGAACGCCGGTGTGGCGGCCGGGATCGTCCTGTACGAGGTCGCCCGCCGCCGGGCCTGAGCGGCCCACCCGTACGGGGGGCGGCCGACCGGAGCGGCCCCCCGCCCGGCCCGTTGACGGGCCTCGGACACATCGGGCCCGTCAAAGCAGTGTCCTAACCACACATCACTCGGTTAGATGAGTGTGGACACCAGAACGCCTCGGTTCGACGAACTACCGGCCCTGAGCATGACCAAGGTGGACTGCGATCCTGCGCAGGTCATCGTCAACCACGCCAGCTTCCGGGTGCAGCTCGCCCCCGGCCAGCGCGCCCGGCTGCGCGGTCTGGCGCCCGTCGGCGGGCCCAGGATCCCCGCCATGAGCGGGGGCGCGGGGACGGCGCGCGGACGGCGCGCGCCCGTCGTGTGGAGCGGCAGGTCCGCCCCCGGCGACCCCGGCGCCACCGGACTCCTCCAGGCCGTGCGCAACTCCACCGCGGGCCGTCCGGGAGCCGGGTACGACTCCTACGACCCCTACGCGGCCCCGGAGTTCGACGGCGGGCAGGTCCCCGGCGGCATCGACTGCCTGGAGGAGACCCAGCCCAACCCCGTCATCACCGCACCCCAGCAGCCGGGCCCCTACGACGGCGGCCCCCTGCTGCCGCCCATGCGCCGGGCGGTCGGCGCCTACGACCCCGTGGACAGCCCACCGTACGGAACGCCGGCGTACGCCGCGGACGGTTTCGCCGCGGACGGCTACGACGGGGAGGACTACGAGGAGGCGGAGGACCGGGACAGGCGCCCCGGCGACTCCGTCCGGCACGCCTACTACCCGGGCCGCCGGATGAACCTCGGCGTCGTGCTGCTGCCGCTGCGGGTCTTCCTGGGCTTCATCTCCATCTACGCCGGCATGGGCAAGCTGTGCGACCCCGTCTTCTTCGACGGCGGCGAGCGCGGCTCCATGGTCAAGTGGCTGAACTCGCTGCACCCCTGGGCGCTGGCCGAGCCGCTGCGCGACTTCGCGCTCTCCCACCCGGTCGGGGCCGGGCTGACCGTCGCCTTCCTCCAGGTCGTCGTCGGCGTGCTCACCGTCCTCGGCCTCTGGCAGCGGGTCTCCGCCATGGTCGGCGCGCTGCTGTCCGCCGCCCTGCTGGTCACCGTCAGCTGGCGGAACGTGGCCGCCTACGACGCGCCGGACATCATCTACCTCGCCGCCTGGAGCCCGCTGATCATCGCGGGTGCGCCGGTCTACTCGCTCGACGGGCGGCTCGCGGGCGAGGCGTGGCGCAGGCTCGGTCCGCGCTCGGCGATCTGGGAGCTGCGCCGCCGGGTGCTGCGCCGGGGCGCCGTCGTCGCCTCCGTCGTCGTCGGCCTCACCCTGCTGGTGGGTTCCCTGCTCGGTGGCGCGGTGCGGTCCTCCGTGGTCGTCACCGTGCCCGGTCCGAACGGCGAGCCGACCAACCGGCTGCCCGGCTCCCCGCTGCCCGAGGAGTCCCGCAGCGGCCGGGCCACGCAATCGCCCGCCGGCGAGCGGCCCGCCCCGTCCCGCAGCGTCGCCCCCACCACCCCGACGGCGGGGGCGTCCACGCCCGCCGCGGACACCGTCCGTGAGTCGTCCGGCCAGACGGCCGGCGCGGGGCAGCCCAGCCAGACCCAGGGCACGAGCCAGCAGGTGCCGCCGCAGACGGCACCGCAGCAGCCCCCGGCCGCCAGCAGCTCGGGCCCGACGTCCTCCGGTTCCACGGGCACGGGCGGCGGCTCCTCCGGCGGTTCGGACGACGGCGATTCCACCGGGGGCTCCTCCTCCGGCGGCCAGAACCCCATCGGCGGCCTGCTCGGCTGAGCCACCGATGGCGGGCCGCGGGCACCGGGCGGGGAGGCCCGGCCCACGGCCCGCACGCCGGCCCAGCACGAAGGGGCGGTCACCGGTTCGTTCCGGTGACCGCCCCTTCGCGCGGCTTCCCGCGGTCCGCCGCGCGTTACCGCGCGCCGAGTTCCTTGGCCGCCTCGGTCAGGTCCTTCGCCGTGTCGATGGCCCGCCAGTACGCCCCGTGCGGCAGCGGGTACCCGGCGAGCCTGCGCTCACGGGCCAGCCCGGGGAACGTCGTCCGCTCGTGGTCGCCCCGGTCCGGCAGCAGCTTCGTGAACGCCGGGGAGAAGACGTACACACCGGCGTTGATCAGGTACGGCGAGGGCGGCGACTCGATGAAGTCGGTGATGTGCCCGAAGGCGTCCGTCTCCACGGCACCCCAGGGGATGCGGGGACGGGCCAGGGCCAGGGTGGCGGTCGCGTCGCGTTCGGCGTGGAACGCGGCCATCTCGCGCAGGGAGAAGCGTGTCCAGATGTCGCCGTTGGTGGCGTACCAGGGCTGCTCGGGCTCGGGCAGCCGGGCGGCCGCGTACTTCAGGCCGCCGCCGCGGCCCAGCGGCTCGGACTCCACGACGGTCGTCACGCGCAGCGGCAGCACCGCGGAGGCCAGCCATTCCTGCAGCACCTCGGCCAGGTGACCGCACGACACCACGGCGTCGGTCACGCCCTCGGCGGCCAGCCAGGAAAGCTGATGGCCGATGATCGGAGTCCCGGTGCCCGGGATCTCGACCATCGGCTTGGGGCGGTCGTCGGTGTACGGGCGCAGCCGCGACCCCTGGCCGCCTGCCAGGACCACGGCCTGCGTCGGATACGTATGCATGCCAGGCACGATAGGCGGTGCCCGGAACGTCCGGTCAGCTGAACTGCGCGACCCCCGAGGCGAACGAGGTGTCGCAGACGGGGCGGGAGAACCGGTGGGCCTGCGTGGGGCCGTACTTGTCGACCGCGGCGCGGCCCAGGGCCTTCGCGATCGACATGCAGTGCCGGGCGAGCGAGGGACGGCCCTCGACGGAGCGCTGGAGGTCCGTCAGCGCGACGCCCGGGTCCTTCTCCCGGAGCTCCACGAGCAGCCGGTCGCGCAGGGCGTCCTGCGGGGTGCGCGCCTCGGCGCGCTTCGAGATGTCGTGCGCCGACGCGGTCAGGACCTGCGGCTCGGAGTTGTTCGCCGCCCACGGCACGCTGGTGACGGCGAGGGTCCCGGAGAGGACCATCACGACGGGCAGGACGAAGGCGAGGGATCGGCCGATGCGGCGTGCAGTCTGGGTCACGCAGCGAGCGTAGCGGGCAGTAATGATATGGCGACATTTCGTCACCCTTGAGGGGGAAGGTTCGAGAGTGCTTTTCGAATCCCGTGTTGACGCCGGGCGTCGAAATGCCCGGTGTGCCGGGGAATCCGGGGCCGCGCCTCCCAAACCCGAAACCGCCCCGTGGCGTGCGAACGGCCCCGCACTCCACCGGGAGTGCGGGGCCGTTCGCGCGTTGCTGCGGGGCGTCAGTCGGTGAGGCGGGCACCCGTCGAGGTGGAGAAGACGTGCAGCTCGTCCGGGCGCGGCACGACGTGGAGCTTGGTGCCCTTCTCCGGGACGGCGCGGCCGCCGACGCGGACGACCAGGTCCTTGTCCTCGCCGCCGACCCGCGCGGAGCCGTAGACGAAGCCGTCGGCGCCCAGCTCCTCGACCACGTTGACCGAGACGGCCAGGCCGGCCGGGGCGTCCGAGCTGTCCTTGGACATGGACTTCGCGGCGGCGCCGCCGTGCTCGACGATGTCGAAGTGCTCGGGGCGGATGCCGACCGTGACGGTCGTGTCGCCCTTGTCCGCGGCGGCGGAGAGCGCCTCGCGGGAGACCGGGACGACGCTGTTGCCGAACTTCACGCCGCCGTCGGTGATCGGGACCTCGACCAGGTTCATGGCCGGGGAGCCGATGAAGCCGGCCACGAAGAGGTTCGCCGGCCTGTCGTACATGTTGCGCGGCGAGTCGACCTGCTGGAGCAGGCCGTCCTTGAGGACCGCGACCCGGTCGCCCATGGTGAGGGCCTCGACCTGGTCGTGGGTGACGTACACGGTCGTGATGCCCAGACGGCGCTGGAGCGAGGCGATCTGCGTACGGGTGGAGACGCGGAGCTTGGCGTCGAGGTTCGACAGCGGCTCGTCCATGAGGAAGACCTGCGGCTCACGCACGATGGCGCGGCCCATCGCCACACGCTGGCGCTGACCACCGGAGAGCGCCTTCGGCTTGCGGTCCAGGTAGTCGGTGAGGTCCAGCATCTTGGCGGCCTCTTCGACCTTCGCCCGGATCTCGGTCTTGTTGACCCCGGCGATCTTGAGCGCGAAGCCCATGTTGTCCGCGACGGTCATGTGCGGGTAGAGCGCGTAGTTCTGGAACACCATGGCGATGTCCCGGTCCTTCGGCGGCAGGTGAGTGACGTCGCGGTCGCCGATGCGGATCGCGCCGCCGTTGACGTCCTCAAGACCCGCGAGCATGCGCAGGGAGGTCGACTTGCCACAACCGGAGGGGCCGACGAGGACGAGGAACTCGCCGTCCGCGATGTCGATCTCCAGCTGGTCCACGGCCGGCTTCGTGGAGCCGGGGTAGACGCGGGACGCCTTGTCGAACGTGACACTGGCCATGCGGAATCTTCTCCTTCACCGGCAGGAACGTGCCGGACGATCCGAGTAAGGGAGTGGTCTGGTCCACTTGAGTGAGCCTTCCGCGACGCTACCTGGCCATTTCGAATCTGTCAGCAGTTCGAAGGCCGCGAAATTTCGGGACCTCCCGGGGCGAGGTGTTGGTTACACTGCTCCGGCACGCCTCCTTAGCTCAGCTGGCCAGAGCAACGCACTTGTAATGCGTAGGTCGTCGGTTCGAATCCGACAGGGGGCTCGGCGTGAAGCCCGGGTCGGATCTCTTCCGACCCGGGCTTCTTCCGTTCGGGGGCGCGGCGGCGGGGGCGGGGGGTAGCCGCAGTGCCGACCGGCCTGCTGGCCGGATGGTCCGGCGGGGCCCGGGTGGCGAGGCTGATCGGGCAAGGATCCACCGAGCAAGAAGGACCCCCCCCGTGTTCAGCTTCGAGCCGTTTCGCCGCCGTACCGTCCGCACCGCCGCCGTCGGTGTCCTCGCTGCCACCGCCTGCGCCACTGTCATGGCCGGCAGCGCCGGAGCCATCGTCAACGGGTCGGAATCCAGCGAGAGTTACCCGTTCATGGTGAGCATTCCGGAGTCGGCCCCGGCGCAGGGGCTGGACGAGGGGAACTGCGGGGCGTCGCTGATCGACCGGCAGTGGGTGCTGACGGCGGCCCACTGCGTGAAGGGCGAGGGCCTCGAACTGGAGGGCATCGTGCGCGTCGGCAGCGACCACCGGAAGTCCGGCGGCACGGTCCGGAAGATCGACCGGATCTTCGCCCACCCCGGCTATGTGAACGGCGACGACAAGGCCGCCAACAAGGACGACGTCGCGCTGATACGCCTGGACCGCCCGGTGGCCGAGCGGCCCATCCGGATCGCCGGGCGGCCCGGGAAGCCCGGCACGCCGACCCGGCTCCTGGGGTTCGGCACCACCGTCGACACCGAGTTCCGGTTCCCGGACCGGTTGCAGGAGCTGAACACCCGCAGGGGCGCCGAGTCCGAGTGCGCGCCCGGTTACGCGGACCGGACCCGGCTGTGCACCGTCACCACCGTGCCCAAAGCCATGGCCTGCTTCGGGGACTCCGGCGGGCCGCAGATCCAGAAGGGCCGGAACGGCCGCTGGGAGCTGATCGGTGTCACCTCGGGGCCCGGCGTCCCGGGCGTGCCGTGCTCGCAGGGCCCCGGTCTCTACAGCAGCGCGCCCGCCTACGCGGGCTGGATCGGCCGGACCATGAAGGCCAACGCGGTCGAGGCGCCCGGTTCCTCCGGGGCCGGTACGAACGGAGCCGTCGGAACCGGTACGGGCGGCCTCGTCCAGGCCGGCGCGGACGAGGCAGGGACGGGCGGTGCCGCCGGGGCCGGTGCGGACGATGCCGCCGGGGCCGGTACGGGCGGTCTCGCCGCGACCGGGGCGAACGGCACCGCCGCGGCGTTCGCCGGGGTGGCCGCCGGGCTGGTCGTCGCGGGTGGTGGCATCGCCGCAGCGGTGCGGCGTGGCAAGGTCCGCCGAGCCGGCTGAGCGGAAACCGGCGCGTTCCGAGGGCGGCACCCCTGTCGAGGGGGTGCCGCCCTTCGCCGTCCCGGGCCGCCGGGCGAAGGTCGTCCGGGCCGCTGGACGAACGCCGTCCGGGCCGTCGGGTGAACGGCATCCGGCTCGTCGGGCGAACAGGTGAGCGGACCCCCCTTTCCAACCACTTGCTCGACCAGGTATCTTGCATCGCATGGAACCAGGTGATTCGACCAAGCAGGCCCGCGCAGCCGCCCAGCTGCGCAAGGGGGTCCTGGAGTACTGCGTACTCGCCCTGATGCGGGACCGTCCCCGCTACGGCGTGGAGCTCCTCCAGTCGCTGGAGGAGTCCGGGGCCCTGGCCACCAGTCAGGGCACGGTCTACCCGCTGCTCTCCCGGCTCCGCCGCGACGACCTGGTCACCACCAGCTGGCAGGAGTCCGCCTCCGGGCCGCCCCGTCGCTACTACGCGCTCACCGACAGCGGCCGGGCCGCGCTCGACGAGTTCACCCGCGTCTGGCCCGATTTCCGCAACGCCGTCGACGCCTTCCTGACCACCTCGAAACCCCTCACCGGAGACCTCGCATGAAGACTTCTGCCGACCCCGTACGCGACTACCTCTCCGCCGTCGAGCGCGAGGCGTCCGCGCTTCCCGCCGACCGCCGTCAGGAGCTCCTCGCCGACCTCGCCGAGCACATCGAGGTGACGCGCGCCGAGCGGCCCGAGGCCGCGCTCGGCGAGATCCTGGCGGAGCTGGGGGACCCCCGCGCGATCGCGGCGACGGCGCTGGCCGAGGCGGGGACCGGTGCGGCCGGGGCGCCGGCCGCGGGCGGTGCCGCACCCGCTCCCCGGCGCGGCAAGGTGCACCCGCTGGTCCCGCTCCTGATGATCGTCCTCTCGCTGCCCTTCGTGATGGTCCTCTCCGAGCAGCCCGGCCCGCTGTTCGGCGGACTGTTCCGGATCGTCGGCGCGGTGCTCCTGTGCACCTCGGTGCACTGGACCGCCGTCCAGAAGACCACCGGTGTACTGCTCACCGCCGTCCTGCCGAGCGTCGTCATCGCGACCTGGAACCTGTCCAGTGACGCGAGCGGCGGCCCGGTCCTGCTGCCCAACCTGGTGATGCTCGCCCTGATGAGCGCCGCGGCGGCGTGGCTCTGGAAGGTCCGCCGCGCCTGAGGCGCCGTGGGCGGGTGTGGGCCGGATCACACTTGAGGTTGAC
This sequence comes from Streptomyces sp. NPDC002669, assembly GCF_042889165.1. NCBI lineage: Bacteria > Bacillati > Actinomycetota > Actinomycetes > Kitasatosporales > Streptomycetaceae > Streptomyces > Streptomyces sp. NPDC002669. Next base: position 112,198 of record NZ_JBIAQQ010000011.1, read on the forward strand.
CTCGGGTCAGGGTGGAGGCTCGTCGCATCGGCGGGCCCCGACGGGCGCCGATCCCGAGCACGACGGACCCGAGGGAGCACACACCATGTCCATCAGCCTTTTTGACCGGGACGAGAACGCGTCCGACGCCGCTGCCGCCGCCGACCACGAGCGTCCGGAACTCCGGAAGGCCCTGGAGGAGATCGTCGGCTCCGGCATCACCGGGGTCACGCTGCGGGTGCGCGACGAGCGCGGCGAGTGGGCCGGCAGCGCCGGAGCGAGCCGGCTGGGAGAGGCCGCGAAGCCGCCGTTGGGCGGGCACGTCCGGATCGGCAGCAGCACCAAGACCTTCGTCGCGACCCTGGTGCTGCAACTGGTGGCCGAGGGCAGGATCGGGCTGGACGACCCGGTGGCCGACCACCTGCCCGGGTTCGGGCCGGACCGGCGGATCACGGTGCGGATGCTGTTGCAGCACACCAGCGGGATCTTCAACTTCACCGGGGAGTACTACGAGGACGGGACGATGGTGCCGGGCATCCCGGCCACCACCGCGGGCAAGGAGTGGGTGGACAACCGCTTCAGGACCTACGCGCCGGAGGAGCTGGTGCGCCTCGCACTGTCCAGGCCGGCACGGTTCGAACCGGGTACGGACTGGAGCTACTCCAACACCAACTACGTGCTGGCCAGGCTGCTGATCGAGCAGGTCACCGGCCGCTCGATCACCGAGGAGGCGCGGCGGCTGATCCTGGAGCCGCTCGGCCTGTCGGGCACCGTGGTGCCCACCACGCAGACGGAGATCGCCGAGCCGCACGCCCACGCCTACTACCGGTACGAGGACGGGGGCGAGGAGAGGACGGTCGACGTGACCGAGCTGAACCCCTCCTGGATCTCCAGTGGCGGTGACATGATCTCGACCTCCCGGGACCTGGGCACGTTCGTCTCCGCGCTGGTGGGCGGCAGGCTCCTGCCGGCCGGGCTGCTGGCCGAGATGTGCGCGCCGCGCCCCACGCCCATCCCCGGCACGGGCTACGGCCTGGGGGTGTTCGTGCAGGACACGGGCGACGGCGGCATCGTCATCAACCACAACGGCGGCGCCGCCGGTCACGCGGCGCTGATGTACGCCACGCCCGACGGCAGCAGGATCATGACCGGCACGCTGAACTACGTGGACGACGCCGCGCTGTCCCTGGCCGTGCCGTTCCAGCAGGCGACGCAGCGCCTCGTCGACGAGGTGTTCCGCGGCGGGGAGGCCGGTCCGGCCGGGTCGGCGGGCTGAACTCCGGTGCCCCGTACGTCCGAAGGGGCGTTCCCTTCCGGCCCGGCATCGGGTAGTAAGCGGTCCGGAGTCGCGCCGGGCCCGGCGTGGCCCGTCCCCCTGCCCGGACCCGGTGCGCGCACCGGTGGCCGGGCCCGAGCGCGAGGCAGGCTTCGGCGGATGAACAACGGTGTCACGATCGGGCAGGCGGCGGCGTTCGTCGGTGTCACGGTGAAGACGGTGCGGCACTACCACAAGCTCGGTCTGGTGGAGGAGCCCGAACGCGACGGCTCCGGCTACCGGCGGTACGGGTCGGCCGACCTGCTGCGGCTGGTGCAGGTCCGCACACTGGCCGCCGCCGGGGTTCCGCTGGCCGAGACCGGGCCCCTGGTCGACGCCGACGCCGCGGACCTCGCCGCCGCACTCGTCGACGTGGAGCGGCAACTAACCGAACGCATCGAGGAGTTGACCGCCCGGCGCGACACGCTGCACCGGCTCGCCGACGGCAACCGGGCGCTGCTGCCCGACCGTGCCGTGGCGCTGCTGGAGCGGATGCCCGGCCTCGGCTTCACCGAGGACGAGGTGGCGGCCGCCCGGGAGGGGCTGGTGCTCGCCAGGGCCCTGGTCCCCGAGGGCTTCGACGAACACCTCGGCCATGTCGAACACGCCCTGCGGGACGCCCGGTTCGTCGCCCTGAGCAGACGCGCCGCCGAATCCGTGAACTGGGAGCCCGACGACCCCCGCATCGCCGAACTCGCCACCGACCTGACCGAGTACTACCTGGCCGACCACGAGCGGCTCAAGATCGTGACCGGGCTCCAGGCCCGTACCGAGGCCGCGACCCGGTACGAGATGGTCGCCCGCCACGGCGAGGACGAGGCACCGGCCACGGCCCGGCTGGCCGCGCTCGTCGAGGCCGGGCTCCGGGCCGCCGGGGTCCGCGTACCGGGGGCGAACTCCCGCTGACCGCACCGGGTTCCGGCGCCGCGGCCGGCGGTCAGCGGGGACGGTCCCCGTCGGGGGCGAGGCGCGTGCGGTGGGGGCGGGCCAGGGCGCGGCCGAGAGGGGTCAGGGCGTGCAGCACCATGCAGCCCCTCCGGGTGCTGGTGACGAGGCCCGCCCGGCGCAGCACCGAGGCGTGTTTGCTCGCGGTGCCGATGGACACACCGGTGCGGGCGGCCAGTTCGCCGGTCGAGCAGGGCGGGGTCAGCGCCTGGAGGATCAGGGCGCGGGTCCGTCCCAGCAGGTCGGTCAGGCCGTCGGGCCCCGTGCCCGGCAGGGGGCGGCCGGTGACGGGGTAGACCAGCACGGGGGGAAGGTCCGGATCGATGAGCGTCACCGGGCACTTGGTGCAGAAGAACGAGGGGATCAGCGTGATGCCCCGGCCGCGCAGGTACAGGTCGCGGTCGCGCGGGTAGTCGGCGACCAGGGTCGGGGAGCGCCAGCGGACCGACGGCGGCAGGGTGTGCAGGAGGCGTTCGACACCGCCCGCCAGGATGTCCCGGCTGTGCTGTGCGCGTTCGAGGTGGAATGCCTCGCCGATCAGGGGGAGTTGGGGCGCGAGCAGCTCGCGGTGGTACGTGGTGAGGGCGTCCTGGAGTTCCTGCCGGGCACGGCGGTCGCCGTCGGCGAGCGGGCGGGCCCACGGGGGCGGGGTGCGGTGGCCGAAGTGGACGGCGAGTTCGTCGCGGAGCCGGGCGGCCGGGGTGGCGCGGATGAGGTCGAGCGAGGCGTCGAAACCGTCCGCGCCCGGCGGGGTGAGGAAGTCGGGGAAGGACCCTCGGTACGGGACGAGAGCGGTCACGTAACGGACGAGGGACCGCAGGTCCCGTTCGGCGAACCGGGCCCGGACGTGGCGCAGCCACGGTCCGTACTCCGACGGCGGTCGCGGGGACTGGAGAATGTGGAGGCTGTTGACCAATTCCCACATGTCGTCCGGCCGGGTGGCCACCGTGGTCCGTGCCAGGTCGTCCGCCGTGAAGTGGATGCGCAGTTCCATCGGCCCCCCGATCGGTGCTCCGAACTGTTTTCCCCGTGGTGCAAATCGTTCGCCCCCCGGCGACCGTCGCTTCCATTATGTGGGGAGCTCGGGAATGAGCGTCGGAAACAGGCGATCCGCGGTTCTCGAACGGGCCGCGGCATCGGGGAAAAGGGGGAATCGCATATGCGCAAGGTCCGGAACGCGATCACCAGGGCCGTCGCGGCCGCCGCCGTGCTCGCCGCCGGCTCGGTGCTGACGCTCGGCGGGAGCGCCGCGGCGGCGGAGGCGGGGGCGGCGGCCACGATCCACGGCTGCCCGTCCGGGGCCGTCTGCCTCTACCCGAACGGCAGCTGGGCCAACGACAAGCCCACCTACATCTTCTACTCCTACGGCGCCCACAAGATCTACAACCAGTACGGCATCAAGCGGATCTACAACCACCAGACCGGCGGCGCCACCGCCCGCAACTGCTACGACGCGGCGGGCAACAACTGCGGCGGGTACCAGAAGGCCGACACGTACGCCGACTACGACTACACCCCGTACAACTCCATCCGGCTCGTCAAGTGAGAACCGTGCGGGCCGTCCGGGCCGTGTGAACCGTTCGGACGGGTCGAGGTATCCGGTGTTCCCGGAGATCCGGGGGATTCCTGGTGAGGGTGCTCGCCGAATCCCGGCCGGGGCTTGCGGGGAATCGAAAGCCGATTCCCCGCAAGCCTTTTCGGGTTCTCTGTTCCGGGGCGGGGGAATCCGGCGGGCGCGCGGGGTTTTTATTCGGCTGTGCGCCCGGGCGTGCGCCGGGGCGGGAAACCGGCGGGAAGTCGACGGAAAGCCAGTGGTAAACCGGCGGGAAGTCGACGGAAACAATTCGAGAATGCGGCGGGACGGTGGGCCGGATGGTCAGAGGGCCGGTCGGCGGAACGATCCGAAGCGTTCCGCGACGACCGGGAGCCGGTCGGCGGCCAGGGCGTGCGCGGCGGCCCGGGGGGTGCGGTGCTCGGCCTCGGCACGGGTCAGCACCAGATCGACCAGGGTGCGCATCGACCGGCGGGTGCGGTCGAACGCCTCGTCGGCGTCGGCGCCGATGTCCCCGAAGAGCGTCCACCACCACCAGGCGTTGGTGCCGGAGTTGACGACGACGTCCGGCAGGACGGTGATGCCGCGGGCGGCGAGCAGCGCCTCCGCCTCCGGGAGCACCGGCATGTTGGCGGCCTCGACGATCCAACGGGCGGTGATCCGGGCCTGGTTGGTGGTGTCGATGGCGTACGAGACGGCGGCCGGTACCAGCACCTCGGCCCCGGTCGTCAGCCAGGCGTCGGCCGGCAGTTCGCGGTCCTCGGGGCGGAGCGCCGTACGGTCCACCGAGCCGTGGCCGTCGCGGGCGGCGAGCAGCGCCTCGACGTCCAGCCCCGCGGGGTTGGCGACGGTGCCCTTGATGTCGGCGACGGCGACGACGCGCAGCCCGGCCCGGTGCAGGAAGCGGGCGGTGGCGCCGCCCATCGTGCCGAAGCCCTGCACCGCGACGCGGGTGCCCCGGTGGGCGACGCCGGCCCGGTCCAGCGCGGTGAGCACCGACTCGGCGACGCCGCAGCCGCCCACCAGTTCGTCCAGGCCGATGCCGTCCACGTCGATGGCGAAGGCGTCGGCGAGGCGCCGCCGGGCGGCCTCCTCGTCGTCGAGCAGCGGGTACACGGCCTGGATGGAGGAGTTCAGTCCGGCCTCGGCGGCGGCCCGGTCCACCAGGTCCTGGGTGAGCCCGAGGTCCTCGCCGGTGGTCCAGAACTGCTCGACGTAGGGGCGCACGGCGCGCAGGTAGCGGACGAGGACGCCGTAGGCGGCGGGGTCGCGCGGGTCGCAGTCGATGCCGCCCTTGGCGCCGCCCAGCGGTATGTAGCGGTTTCGCGGGTCGTAGTGCAGCACCTCCTTCATCGTCATGCCCCGGGCCAGGCCGGTGACCTCCTCCAGCGTGCAGCCGGCGCGCATCCGCAGGCCACCGCTGGAGACGCCGCGCACCAGCCGGTCGATGACCAGGTGCCCCTGGTGGCCGGTCTCCTCGTCGGTCCAGGTGAGGGAGATCAGCGGGGTGGCCGGGGAGGACGGCACGGCGGTCGGGGAGGTGGTCATCGCGGGAGCTCCTGGGGGACGGTGATGAGGGTGGGGCCCGGGGTGGCCAGGGCCCGGCGCAGGGCCTCGGCGAGCGCCTCGGGCGAGTCGGCGCGGGTGCCGTGGCCGCCGTAGGCGCGGGCCAGGGCGGGCAGGTCGACCCGCGGCAGGTCCACCGCGACGGGGCGGTCGCCGCGGGACACCATCTCGTCGCGGATCTCGCCGTAGCCGCCGTTGTCGAAGACCACGACGGGCAGCGGGAATCCCAACTGCACGGCGGTGGCCAGTTCCTGCACGGAGAACTGGAGGCCCCCGTCGCCGCTCAGCGCGACGACCGGGCGGGTGGGGTCGGCGGCCTTGGCGCCGAGGGCGGCGGGCAGCGCGTAGCCGAGCGTGCCGAAGCCCGTCGGGTGCAGATAGCGGCCCTCGGGGGCGATCGGCAGGTGCGGGAGCGCGCCGTAGTAGCAGCACTGGGCGCTGTCGGAGGTGAGCACCGTGCGCGCGGGGAGCACCGATCCGATCGCCGCCAGGTACGGCAGCAGGTGCGCGTCCCGGCCGCGGGACTCGGCGTTCCGCTCGTCCCGCAGCGCGGCGACGGCCCGGTGCGCTGCGGTGGCCGGGGAAGCGGCAACGGCCCCCGGGCGTGCGCCGTCGGTCCCCGGGCGTGCGGGGCCGGTTTCGGGCAGGGCGGCGAGGAGTGCGCGCAGGGTGGGGCGGGCGTCGCCGACCAGGGGGATGCCGGCGGGCGGTTCCGCGTACATCTGCGCCGGGTCGATGTCGGCCCGGACGAGGGTGCCGCCGAGTGCGGGCAGCGGCTCCCACAGGTCGGACTCGGCGAGTTCGGTGCCGACGGCGAGCACCGCGTCGCACTCCGCGAGCCAACGGCGCACGGCCGGGCTGTGCAGGGAGACGCCGAGCGACAGCGGATGGGTCTCCGCGACGATCCCCTTGCCGTTGGCCGAGGTCACCACGGGCGCGCCCAGTTCCTCGGCCAGCCGCAGGCACTCGGCGGCGGCCCCGCGCGCCCCGCCGCCGAGCACGATCCCGGGCCGGACGGCCGCGCGCAGCGCTCCGGCCGCCGCCGCGAGTGCCTGCGGGTCCGCCGTCGCGGGGGAGAGGGGCGGAGCGGTCCGCACCGGTCCGGCCGGTTCCACGGCGGTGAGCAGGTCCAGTGGGATCTCGATGTGCACGGGCCGGGGGCGCCGGGTGCGGAAGAGGGTGAAGGCGTGGGCGACCGCCGCCCCGATCTCCTCGACCGAGGACACCCGGTGGCTGACGGCCGCGACGTCCCGCAGCACTTCGGCCCGGCCGTGCGTCTCGTGCAGCAGCCCGGTCGACCGGCGGGGGTGGCGCAGCGGCATGCCGGGCGAGACGACGAGCAGCGGGACGCTGTCGGAGTACGCCTGGCCGACGGCGGCCGCGATGTTCAGCAGGGCCGGGCCGGTGGTGGTGATCGCCACGCCGGGCCGGCCGGTGACCCGGGCCCAGGCGTCGGCGGCGTAGCCCGCGCCCTGTTCGTGGCGGGGGTTGACGTGGTCGATGCCGTGGGCGGCCAGGTGCCGGTAGATCTCCAGGTTGTGGGTGCCGGGGATGCCGAACGCCAGGCTCACGTCGTGCGCGGCGAGCGCCCGCACCAGGGCCTCCCCGCCGGTGAGGTCGTTCCGCGGGGGCCGGGCGCGGGTCGCCGCGGGCGGTTCGGACGGGTTTTCTCCAGGCACTGCACGGACTCCTTACTGAATGAGCAGTCAGTATTTGGAGTGCGGGAGGCCCCTGTCAATGTGCGCGAGTACTGAACATTTGTTCAGTTGCCGGGGCGGGGTCGCGCCACCGGCCCGGCGGGAAGGGCCGCCCGGAGGGGCGCCGGGGCAGCGGTGAGGAGAGGGCGGACGGCACGGTGCGGGGGCGGTCGGGCCGTTCGGCCCATCCCTCGTATCGGCCGTCATCCGGATGCGTACGCCGGACGGTGGGCGGGCGGCGATTACGGTGTGTGTCGGGCCCGGCGGCCGGGCCGGATCCCTACCTTGCCCGGCATGAGGCTGAGACATTTCGGTGCGCCGACCAGGAGTCGGGTGCGAGGGCGTGGACAGGGCCGGCTGGGGCGGTTGGCCGCGGGCGGGCTGGGAGTGCTGGCACTGCTGGCCACCGGGCTGGGGCTGCCGGCCCAGACGGCCGCCGCACAGCCCGCGGGCGTACCGCTGGTGGACGAGACGTTCACCGGGGCCGACGCGAACGCGGGGTTCGAGGCGTTCGGGCCCGCCTGTCTGACCGGTGCGCCCGAGGCCCCGGCACCCGGCCCCGGCACCCACCCGCTCACCGGCTGTCCGGCCGGTGCGACCGGTCCCGTCCCGCCGAACGACGCCGCGCCGCACGGCTACCTCCGGCTGACCGACGCGTCCAACGACCAGTCCGCCGCGGTGCTCTACAACCACGCGCTCCCGGCGAACCAGGGCCTGGTCACGACCTTCGACCAGTGGCAGTACGGGGGGACGACCAACCCTCCGGCCGACGGCATCTCGTTCTTCCTCATCGACGGCGCCGCGTCGCTGACCTCGCCCGGGGCCTTCGGCGGCAGCCTCGGCTACGCCCAGAAGCTTCCGAACGACGACCCGGGCGAGACCTTCCTGCCCGGCGTCAACCGCGGCTACGTGGGCGTCGGCCTGGACGTCCTCGGCAACTACTTCGGCGACTGGGAGCATCGCGGCAACGGCTGCGCCACCCGCTCCCCGGCCGGTACGTCCTTCCGGATCCCGGCGCCCGGCGCGAACATGGTGACGCTGCGCGGCCCGGGCGACGGCACCGAGGGCTACTGCTTCCTCGATGCGACGACCAGCAACTTCTCGACGACCGGGCCCTGGCCCTCCACGCTGCCGGGGCAGTTGCAGGGACCGACCACCTCGATCCCGGCGGACGCCACGCCGGAGGAGGCCGAGGCGCTGCTGGAGCCCTCGCGCCGTACGGTGACCGTCGAGATCTCCCCGGCACCGAACCCGGTGATCACGGTCTCGATCGACTTCCACGACGGCAACGGGACGCAGCAGGTGCTGTCCACCCCGGCGCCCCAACCGGTGCCCTCGACCTACAAGTTCGGCTTCGCCGCGTCGACCGGGCTGTTCACCGACGTCCACCTCATCCGCAACCTCAGCGTCCACCCGGCCGCCGAGCTGCCCCGGTTGAACCTGGTCAAGCAGGTCTCCCAGGAACCGCCGCTGCCGACCCCGGTGACGCCGGGCACCGTGGTGCCCTACGAGTACGTGGTGACCAACAGCGGCAACGTCCCGCTGACGAACGTGCACGTGACCGACGACCGGGTCACCCCCGTCGTCTGCCCGAAGAGCACGCTCGCCGTGGGCGAGACGATGACCTGCACCGGCGATTACACCGTCACCCGGACGGACGGCGAGGCCGGTTCGCTCACCAACACCGCCGTCGCGCACGGGCTGTCCGGGGGCGATCCGATCGAATCGCCGCCGGACGACGTCACCCTGGAGACCCGGGCCGGGCCCGGCGTCCGGCTGGAGAAGTCGGCCGACGACAGCCGCGTGTACGAGGCCGGCGACGAGGTGAAGTACACCTACACCGTCACCAACACCGGTCCCGAGCAGCTGACGGACCTCTCGATCGTCGACGACCGGGTGACGACGGACGTGACCTGCGAGGAGTACACGCTCGCCCCGGCCGGGCAGCCCGGTGACAGCACCACCTGCACCGGCACCTACACGGTCACCGACGCCGACGCCGAGCGCGGATCGGTCACCAACGTCGCCACCGCGCACGGGCGGTCCGGGGGCGAGAACGTGAAGTCGGAGCCCGACGAGGTGACCGTGCTGGTCGCCTCCGAACTGGGGCTGCGGCTGGAGAAGTCGGCCGACGACAGCCGGGTGTACCGTCCCGGCGACGAGGTGACGTACACCTACACCGTCACCAACACCGGCAACGCGACGCTGACCGGCATCGGCGTCACCGACGATCTCGTGCCGGGCGTGAGGTGCGAGGCCATGGCGCTGGCCCCGGGGGCCTCCACCACCTGCACCGGCACCTACACCGTCACCGAGGCGGACGCCGAGCGGGGAACGGTCATCAACGTGGCCGCCGCGCACGGGCGGTCCGGCTCCACCGAGGTGGTGTCGGAGCCCGACGAGGTCACCCTGCGGGCCGGGACCGAGCCGGGGCTGAGCCTGGCGAAGACGGTGGACGACTCGCGCGTGTACCGGCCCGGCGACGAGGTGACGTACACGTACACCGTCACCAACACCGGTTCCCAGGAGCTGACGGGGGTCTCCGTCACCGACGACCGGGTCCCGGGCGTGACCTGCCGGGCGACGACGCTGGCCCCGGGGGCCTCCACCACCTGCACCGGCACCTACACGGTCACGGCCGCCGACGCCGAGCGCGGCGAGGTGATCAACACCGCGGTGGCCACGGCCGAGAACGGGAACGTCCGGTCGAACCAGGACCGGGCCCGCATCATCGTCGGGAAGAAGCCGTGCGAGGGCAAGCACTGCAAGCCGAAGCCGTGCCCCGACAAGCCCGGTAAGCCGGGCAAGCCGGGCAAGCCCGGCAAGCACGACAAGGGCGGCGAGCACTGCAAGCCCGAGCCGAAGCCGTGCCACGGCAAGGACCTCTGCCACGTGAAGTGACGCGCCCCGTACCGGGCCGGTCGCACGGATCGCGGGCCCCCGCCACCACCCGGTGGCGGGGGCCCGTCCGTCGTTCCGGTCAGTGCCGCCCGGCCAGCCGGTCCGCGACCTTGGCGACCGGGTCCGTGCCGGCCCGCGGCGAGGCGAGTTCGCGGCGGTCGGCGGCGCGGTAGGCGGCGTACATGCCGTGGACGCCGATCCAGCGGAAGGGTTCCGGCTCCCAGCGACGGACCTTGTGGCCGACCCAGGGCAGTTCGGTCAGTTCGGTGGGGCCGCTCTGGCCGGAGTCCTGCTGGATCAGGTCGCGCAGGGTGCGGGCGGCGAGATTGGTGGTGGCGACGCCGGAGCCGACGTACCCGCCCGCCCAGCCGAGGCCGGTGGAGCGGTCGAGGGTGACGGTGGCGCACCAGTCGCGGGGCACGCCGAGCACGCCCGACCAGGCGTGGTCGATGCGGGCGCCCGCGGTGGTGGGGAAGAACCGGACGAGGATCTCGCGCAGGGCCTCGACGGTCGCGGGCCGGGTGCGGCCGTCGTTGTCGGTGGCCGAGCCGAAGCGGTACGGGACGCCCCGGCCGCCGAGCGCGATCCGGTCGTCCGCGGTGCGCTGGGCGTACATGTAGGCGTGCGCCATGTCGCCGAGGGTCTCGCGGCCGTCCCAGCCGATGGTGTCCCAGACCGACCGGGGCAGCGGCTCGGTCACGATCATCGAGGAGTTCATGGGGAGCCAGGTGCGCCGCTGGCCCTTGAGGCTCGCGGTGAAGCCCTCGGTGCAGCGCAGGACGTACGGGGCGCGGACGGTGCCGTACGGGGTGTGCGCGTGCTTGGGCGCGATCTCCGTGACGGGCGTCGACTCGTGGATGGTCACGCCGAGCGCCTCGACGGTCGCGGCGAGGCCCTTGACGAGCTTGACCGGGTGCAGCCGGGCGCCGTGCGGGGTCCAGGTGGAGCCGACGGCCCCGGTGACGTTGACGCGTTCGCAGGTCTCGCGGGCGCCGCGCAGCACGCGGTCCGTCTCGCCGAAGGCGATCTCCACGGAGTGGAAGTCCTTGAGCCTGGCCAACTGGGCGGGTGTGTAGGCGACTTCGAGGACTCCGCCGCGGTGGATGTCGGCGTCGATGTCCTCCTCGGCGGCCACCCGCACGACCTCGTCGACGGTCTCGTTCATCGCCCGCTGGAGGCGGACGGCGGCCTCGTGGCCGTGGAGCTTCGCATAGCGGTCGCGGCCCGCGATGCCGTTGTAGAGCCAGCCGCCGTTGCGTCCGGAGGCGCCGTATCCGCAGAACTTGGCTTCCAGGACGGTGATGTTGAGGAAGGGGACGGCCTTCTTGAGGTAGTAGGCGGTCCACAGGCCGGTGTATCCGCCGCCGACGATGCAGACGTCGGCGGTGGTGTCGCCGGGCAGGGGCTCCCGGGCGGGGGGAGTGCCCTGGTCCGCGTACCAGAACGATATGCCGCCGTTGGCGGTGCTGCCGGTGCTCATGTTGCCCCTGGTTTGTCCGGTGTGACGCCGTCCGGTGTGACGCCGCGGCGTGAAGGGTGTGTGCTCTCCGGGCGGGACGTTACTGCGCCGAGGGGGTTTTCGTCCCGGTCCGGTGCGGCACCAGCGGTCGGCAGGCGAGGCCGACGAGCACGGCGGTGAAGTGGCCGACGTCGGTGAAACCGTGGGTGGTGGCGAGGGGGATGCCGTAGACGACGAGGACGGCGAAGAGGTACACGCGGCGCCAGAGCGGCGGAACCAGGTACGTGAGGACGCCGACGACGCCCGCGAGCGCGTAGCTGACCCCGACGTCGAGGGTGCCGGCGGCGGACTGCGGCACGTGCCCGTGCCGGATCGCCCAGGCCAGGACGCCCTCGCTGACGAGGGTGGCGAGGACGTGGGACAGGACGACGACGGCGAGCCAGCGCGGGGTGCCGAGCCGGCGTTCGGCGGGGGCGTGGAAGACGGTGTACAGGGCGGCCCAGGGGAGCCAGCGCCCGCCGTCGATCCAGAAGGCGCTGGCGATCAGGACGCGCACGGGGTCCTGGGAGAGCCCGTCGAGGTTGGTCGAGCGCTCGCGCAGGAAGTCCTCCTCGAAGTCCGGCGACATCCGGTGGACGATGACGGTGGTGACGAAGAGTGCGGCCAGCCAGAGGTAGGTGCCGGGCGCGCCGCGGATCCACGAGCCGATACCGCGGAGCCACGGGCCGGCGGTACGGAGCCGTGAGCCTGCGGTGGTGCGGCGCCGGGCGGGCGGGGCGGGGCTGCGCGGAGTCATGACCGATTGACGCACGGCCCCGTGACCGTCCGCGTGAGCGACATCCCGGCCGGTCCGACCGCCACCCGATCCCCGGTCCGGCCCGTCCCGGTCCGGCCCCCGGGACCGTCACCCGGTCCGGCCCCCGGGACGGGGCGGCCCGGAACGGACGTTCCCGTTTACCCTGCCCCCATGATTCGTACCGCCACCCCCGCCGACGTCCCCGTCATCCACGCCATGGTCCGTGAGCTGGCCGAATACGAGAAGGCCCTGGACGAGGCGAGGGCCACCGAGGAGCAGCTGCACGAGGCGCTGTTCGGCGAACGGCCCGCCGCCTACGCGCACATCGCCGAGGCCGACGACGGCGAGGCGGTCGGCTTCGCGCTGTGGTTCCTGAACTTCTCCACCTGGCGCGGGGTGCACGGCATCTACCTGGAGGACCTGTACGTACGCCCGGAGCGGCGCGGCGGCGGGCACGGGAAGGCGCTGCTGACGGAGCTGGCCCGGATCTGTGTGGAGCGCGGCTACCAGCGCCTGGAGTGGTCGGTCCTGGACTGGAACGCCCCGTCCATCGCGTTCTACGAGTCGCTGGGCGCCCGGCCGCAGGACGAGTGGACGGTGTACCGGCTGACGGACGGGGCGCTGGCCGGACTCGGCGGGCGGTGAGCCGGGGCGGCCCGCCCCCCCTCCGAGGGGCCGCCCCGGAGCCGGGCTATCCCGCCGTGGCGGTACGCCCGGTGCGCCCGGTGCAGTGGGGCTCCGTCGCCCCGATGGCGAGCAGGGCCGCCTCCATGCCGCTGTTGAACGAGACCTCGCTGAGCAGGCCGGGCGCCGCGACCTGGTCGCCCGCGAGGTAGATGCCGTCGCCGCGGTCGATGGCGGGCCGGTCGCGCCAGGTGGTGCCGGGCCGGTCGACCGCGCCGGTGCGGCCGGACGAGGTGGCCTCGCTCCGCCACTCGACGCGCTTCCGCCAGCCGGGGAAGCCGAGGTCGAGGACCTCCTCGGCCCGGGCGATGCCCACGGACCGGGGCTCGTCCGGGGCGAGGGGGAACTGTCCCTGGACGAGCTGCTGCCCGGCGGGCGCGAGGGTGCGGTCCTGGGCGCTGAAGCGCTCGATCCAGCCGGGGGCGTCCAGGTCGGAGACGGCGAACGCGTCGCCGCGCCGGGTGCGCAGGGCCAGGTCGATCAGGGCGGTCCTGCCGCTGTCCCAGACCAGCGAGGGGTCACCGAGCAGGCCGCGGGCCGAGTCGAGGGAGGTGGCGACGACCACCGGACCCTGCCGGCTCAGGTCGGCGAGCCCGGAGGCGTCGACGCGGGACGCCGTCTCCAGCCGGACGCCGAGGTTCCAGGCGCGGGCCGCCATCCGGTCGATGACCTGGGCCCAGCCGCCCACGGGGTAGCGGGCCTCGGGCGGCAGCGCGGCGGCGCGGTGCAGCCGCTCCTGGACGAACGCGGCGGAGAGCGCGCCGGGGTCGTGGTGGTAGAGCGCCACGGCGGCGTAGTGCGAGGCCACCCGGGCGGCCTCCGCACCGGCCTGCCCGGTCGCCCAGGTGCGGAAGTCGACGTCGACGGGGGCGTGCTTCGCGCCCCGGCGGGCCAGCCGGAGGAGGGCGAGCGGCGGGACGCGGCGCAGGGCGCCCCCGAGGCGGAACCGGAGCCTGGCGCCTTCCAGGGGCGGCACGGTGGCGACGGCGCCGAGGAGCCCCCGCTGTCCGAGCCAGGCCCAGTGCGGTCCGCGGCAGTAGAGGGCGTGCGGCCCCTCGTTGGTGAGGTACGTGCCCTCGGCGGTCCTGGCCCGTCCGCCGGGGGTGTGGTGGGCCTCGTGGAGGGTCACCCGGACGCCGGACTCGGCCGCGGTGATCGCCGCGGTGAACCCGGCGAGGCCGCCGCCGATGATGTGGATGCGCTGCATCTCCCGGTCTCCTTCTCCTTCGCTGGAGCGTGCTGCCGATCCCTGGACGGTTCGCGGGGCGCGGTTCGTGACATCGGGGAGGGGGCGCTGTCAGTGGCGTGGGTCACGATGGGGGGATGGCACGCAGCAGCAGGAAGACGGACACCATCGCGAGGGCACGACGGCCGGAGGTGCGGCTTCCGCCGCTCGTCCCGTACGACGGCGCGGGACTGGAGCCGGACGGCGACTACGACGGGGTGCGGTTCGACGGGACGGACCTCGCGGACGGCGCGGGCCCCGGGGCCCGGTTCATGGACTGCGCGCTGGACGGCTGTGCGCTGGACCGCACGGAGCTGGCCAGGGCCCGGTTCATCGACTCGGTGCTGACGGGCGTACGGGGCGTGGGCACCGACCTCGCGGGGGCGTCGCTGCGCGACGTGGAGGTGGTGGACGCGCGGCTGGGCGGGGTGCAGCTGCACGGCGCGGTGCTGGAGCGGGTGCTCGTGCGCGGCGGGAAGATCGACTACCTGAATCTGCGGAGGGCCCGGCTCAAGGACGTGGTGTTCGAGGGCTGTGTGCTCTCCGAGCCGGACTTCGGGGACGCGCAGCTGACGCGGGTGGAGTTCCGCGACTGCGTGCTGAAGCGGGTCGACTTCAGCTCCGTGCGGATGGAGGCGGTGGACCTGCGGGCGGTCGCGGAGCTGGACATCGCGCGCGGGGTGGAGCGGCTGTCGGGCGCGGTGATCAGCCCGGCCCAGCTGATGGAGCTGGCGCCCGCCTTCGCGGCGCAGATCGGGGTGCGGGTGGAGGCATAGCCACCACGGACCGGGCGGGCCCGCCGCAGGCATGGCATCCGTACGGGCACGGGATCCGTACGGGCGCGGGCCCGCGGGGTCAGACGCGGGGGAAGCGGGCCTGGAGGTCCCAGATCACGGGGTTGTCGGCGAGCCCCTCGTGCATGTCGGAGAGGTCGGCGATCAGGTCGTGCAGGAAGTCGCGGGCCTCGCGGCGCAGCAGCGAGTGGCTGAAGGTGAGCGGGGGTTCGTCGCCGGGCATCCAGTCGGCCTCGATGTCCACCCAGCCGAAGCGGCGCTCGAAGAGCATCCGGTCGGACGACTCGGTGAAGTCCAGCTCGGCGAACTGCTGCCGGTGCGAGCGGTTGCCGCGCGGGTCCCGGTCGATCTGCTCGACGATGTCGCACAGCGCCCACGCGAAGTCGAGCACCGGCACCCATCCCCAGGCCGTGGAGACCTCGCGGTCCTCCTTGGTGTCCGCGAGGTAGACGTCCCCGGAGAACAGGTCGTGCCGCAGCGCGTGGACGTCCGCGCGGCGGTAGTCGGTCTGCGGCGGGTCGGGGAAGCGCCGGGAGAGGGAGTAGCCGATGTCGAGCACGTCTCGATGGTGTCATGCCCGCCGGGCCGTCAACGCCGGGGCGACCGGTGCGCTCGATCGGGTGAGCAGTCGGGGAAACCCGGCTCAGGCATATGCCGAATGCATAACTTTTCGCGCATGGTCGGTTCACCTCATGAAGCGCAGCATCGGATCTTTCAGAGGAATTTGATGAGCACGAGCCTCAGCCACTTCCGCGGCATCGTCGCCGAGAGCTTCCGCAACGAGGGACGGGAAGAAGGCCGCGAGGAAGGCCGCGAAGAGGGCATCGCGAAGGAGCGTTCCCTGAGCGTGCTGCGGATGCTGGACCGCCGGGGCGTGGCCGTGAGCGACGCCGTCCGGGAACGGATCGGCTCGTGCCGGGACCTGCGGACGCTCGACCTCTGGGTCGACCGGGCGTTCACGGTGAGGACGACCGACGAGCTCCTCGACGAGGGCTGACGGCGGCCCCTCGCGGCAAACGGGCGCTTCACCCCTGCCCCGGTGCCGTCCGGCCGCCCCGCCCGGAAGCCGTCCCTCGCCCCCGGGCTACGGCAGCAGGCGCTGTTCCTTCGCCACGGCGACGGCGCCCGCGCGGGTGTCGACGCCGAGCTTGTCGTAGATCCGGCCCAGGTGGGTCTTGACCGTGGCCTCGCTGATGAACAGGGCCCGGGCGATGTCGCGGTTGCCCAGGCCGTGGGAGAGCTGGGCCAGGATGTCGAGCTCCCGGCCGGTGAGGGTGGGCAGGGGCTTGCGCATCCGGGCCATGACCCGGCTGGCCACCGGCGGGGAGAGCGTGGTGCGGCCCTGGGCGGCCGAGCGGATCGCGGCGAAGAGTTCCTCCGGGCGCTCGGCCTTCAGCAGGTAGCCGGTGGCGCCCGCCTCGATGGCGCGGGTGATGTCGGCGTCCGTGTCGTACGTGGTGAGGACCAGCACGTGGACGCCGGTGGTGGCGATGCGGCGGGTCGCCTCGACGCCGTCGATGCCCTCGCCGAGCTGAAGGTCCATCAGGACGACGTCCGGGGTGAGCTTGGCGGCCAGGGCGACGGCCTCCTCGCCGCTGCCGGCCTCGCCGACGACCTCGATGTCCGGTTCGCTGCCGAGGAGGGCGAGCAGACCGGCGCGTACGACGACGTGGTCGTCGCAGAGCAGAATGCGGACGGGCGGCGTCGCGGTCATGCGAGGTCCTCCGGGGCGGTCGGCGGTGCGGTGGCCGGGGTGAGCGGCACGGCGGCGGACAGCACCGTACCCTCGCCCGGCGCCGATTCGATCGTCAGCGTGCCGCCGAGCTGGTGCAGCCGGGCCCGGATCGCGGGCAGTCCGTGGCCGCGCACGCCCCTGGCGGGGCCGGGGTGCTCGGGGGGCACGAAGCCCTGCCCGTTGTCGGTGATGTCCAGGACGACCCGGTCGTCGAGATGGGTCAGGGTCAGTGCCGCCTCCGTCGCGTGCGCGTGCTCCTTCACGTTGGCCAGCGCGCCCTGGGCGATGCGCAGGAGCGCGGACTGCACCCGGTCGGGCAGCGCGGCGTGGCCCTCCCCCTCCACGTGGCAGTGGACGGTGAGCCGCCCCTGCGACTGCGCGGTCTCACGGGTGGCCAGGGCGTGCAGGGCCGCCTCCAGGCCGCCGCCCTCCGCGAGGTCGGCCGGGGCCAGGTCGTGGACGAAGCGGCGGGCCTCGGCGAGGTTGCTCTCCGCGATGGTGGTGGCCGTGCGGACGTGGCGGCGGGCGGTCGCCGGGTCGGTGTCCCAGGTGCGGTCGGCGGCCTGGAGCAGCATCTGCTGGCTGGACAGGCCCTGCGCGAGGGTGTCGTGGATCTCCATGGAGAGCCGCTGGCGTTCCGCGAGGGTCCCCTCGCGGCGTTCGGTGGCGGCCAGTTCGCGGCGGGTGCGCAGCAGGTCGGTGATCAGTTCGCGCTGCTGCTCGGACAGTTCGCGCTGGCGCGCGGCCTGCCGTCGCATGTGGACGAAGACCGCCGTCGCGATGGCCGCCACGGCGGGCGGGGCGAGCACCAGGTTCGGGTCGAAGCCCTTGGCCAGCCGCAATTGCGCGGCGACGACGAACAGGGTGAGCAGACAGACCAGGGCGAGCGCGGCGCGCGGCGGGAGGATGCGCAGCCCGGTGAAGAAGAGCGGCACCGCGCACCACGCGAAGCTCGGTGCGAGCACCACCAGCACCATCCACACGGCGACCAGCACCCCCAGCCACACCAGGGAGCGCGGGGTCGGCCGCGAGCCGAGCACGGGCCCGAGCACGTACAGCGCGGCCAGGGCGACGGAGAGCGCGATGATCCACGGCGTGCGGGCCTCGCCGGGGTGCCGCAGCAGGAAGCGGGTGAGCGAGGCGCCGAGCAGCAGGAAGAACGCGGTGTGCATCAGGAGCGTGAGCCACCGGGCGTCCGGATCGGGCGTCCGGCCACCGGGGGCGCGCCGGTCGCGGCCCGCGGACAGCAGCCGGTCGGTCGCGGGGGAGCGGCCCTCGTGGCCCGTGGGCAGGGACCGGGCCGTGGCCGCGTCCCGTGCGGCCGGGGCGTCGGCCGGGGCTGCCGGGGTGGCGTTCGGGCCGGCCGGGGTGTCGTCCGGCCGGTCCGCGCCGGGTGCCGGTCGGGGTCGGTGCTCCACCTCGTACCTCTCGCTCCCCAGGTCGTGATACCTCCACGATCGCCCCGGACGGGCGGCTTCGCATCAACCGATCGGCTGATGGGACCGTCGGCCGTCCCGCGCCCGGCATCGAGCCGGTCCATCGACGGAACGGGGCCGTGGGCGGCCGGAGCATGGATGTCGGAGCCGAACGGGCTCGTCCGCCGCTGTCGCAGCCGTAGTCGTAGGAGTCACCGTGAAGAAGCTGTCCGTCCGCACCCGTGTCCTGACCGGTGCCGCCCTCGTCGCCGCCCTCGGTGCCGGTACGTTCGGTGCCGTGTCCGCCGGTGCCGCCACCCCGGCCGCCGCGCCCGCCGCCGTCGCGGCCGACGCCGCGGACGGCAACCTCATGCAGAGCACGCACCTGACGATCGAGGCGGCGACGAAGGCCGCGCGGGCGACGCTGGAGGCCGCGGAGAAGGAGAACCAGCGGGTCTCGGTCGCCGTCGTCGACCGCAACGGCAACACCGTCGTCACCCTGCGCGGCGACGGCGCCGGCCCGCAGTCCTACGAGTCGGCCGTGAAGAAGGCGTACACCGCCGTCTCCTGGAACGCCGCCACCTCCGAGCTGGTCAAGCGTCTGGAGAACGCCCCGACGCTGAAGGACATCCCCGGCACCCTCTTCCTCGGCGGCGGCGCCCCGGTCCAGGCGGGCGGCGCCCCGATCGCGGGCATCGGCGTCGCCGGCGCCCCCTCCGGCGACCTGGACGAGAAGTTCGCCCGGGCCGGCGTGGCCGCCCTCGCCAAGTAACGACCGGCACAGCAGACGAGCCGCCCGGCCGCCCCGCCCCGTCGCAGCAACGGCGGGGCGGAGCCGGCCGGGCGGACCGATCCACAGGAGTCACCACATGAACGCCCTCGATCAACAACTGCTCGACGCCGCGCGCACCGGCGACACCGACGGAGTGCGGACCGCGATCGAGGGCGGCGCCCGCGTCGACTGCCGCGACGAGGAACTGCGCACCCCGCTGCTCCTCGCCGTCCACGGGGACCACGTCGAGGCCGCCCGGCTGCTCGTGACGGCGGGCGCGGACCCCGACGCGCAGGACCTGCGCGAGGAGAGCCCCTGGCTGGCGACCGGGGTCACCGGCAGCGTCCCGATGCTGCGCACCCTCCTGCCGGCCGGCCCCGACCTGAAGCTGTGCAACCGGTTCGGCGGCATCGCGCTCATCCCGGCGAGCGAGCGCGGCCACGCCCCCTACGTGCGGGAGCTGCTCCGGGCCACGGACATCGACGTCGACCACGTGAACCGGCTCGGCTGGACCGCCCTGCTGGAGGCCGTGATCCTCGGCGACGGCGGCCGGGCCCACCAGGAGATCGTCGAACTCCTGCTGGCGGCCGGTGCGGACGTCGACCTCCCGGACGGCGACGGGACGACCGCGCTGGCCCACGCGGAACGCCGCGGCTTCACGGAGATCGCCGCCCGACTGCGGGGCTCCCGGTGAACACGCGCCGTACGAGGAGCACGGGACTCCCGGTGAACCCGCGTCGCGGGGCGCGCACGCGTCGCGCGGTGGTGGCGCTCGCCGCGGCCGCGGTGCTCGCGGGCTGCGCGAGCGGTACGGGGGCCGGGGCGTCGGACGGCCCGTCCGCCGGGGCCGGCCCGTCGGCCGCCGGGTCCCGCGCGCCGGACTCCCCGCGACCGGCACCGGCCACGCCCGCGGCGACCCCGCGCGGCACTCTCCTGGTCGCCGACTTCGGCGGCGACACCGTGACGTTCGTCGACCCGCGGCCGGGCCGCGACCGGCACCGGCTCGGCTCCGTCCAAGTCGGCACCGCGCCCTACGGCCTCGTCGTCGGCGACGACGGGCTGGCCTGGGTGGCGACCGCCGAGGGCGTCGCCGTCGTGGACACCGCGACCCGCACCCGTCTCACCCGCATCCCGTACCGGACGGAGACCGGCCCCGCCACCACCGGCGAGTACCGGGGCGGCGGCATGGGCATCGCCCTGGCCCCCGGCGGCCGCCACGTCTACGTCGGCGTCAACGTGCCCGGCCGCAACGGCGTGCTGGAGATCGTCGACACCGCGACCCGGAGGATCACCGCCGCGGTGCCGGTGGGCCGCCGCCCCTTCGACGTGGACGTCTCGCCGGACGGCGCCGAGGTGTACGCCACCGCCCACGACTCCTTCGACGTCACGGCGGTGGACACGGAAACGCGCGGGGCGCGGCGCTTCGAGGTCGCCCCGTACGGCACCGAGGGCGGCCTCGGCTCCTGGCTGAAGCCGCACTACGCCGTCGTCCGCCCCGCCGACGGCAGACTGCTGCTGCCCTTCGAGGGGGAACGGCTCGTCGTCCTCGACCCGCGCACCGGGAGGTCCACCGTCGAGCGGATGACGGCCGACACCCATCAGCACGGGGCGACGCTCGCCCCCGACGGCACCCTCCTCGTCGTCGGCACCGGCCCGATCCTCTCCGAGGACCGGGGCCCGTCCCTGACCGTCCGCGCCCCCGACGGCTCCGAGCGCGTCGTGCCGCTGGACGGCCCGCACGAGGACGTGGCGGTGTCCGGGGACGGCCGCACGGCGTACGTCACCCAGGGCTTCACCCGTGACGGGTACGGGAACGGCATCACCGTCGTCGACCTCACGGGCGAACGCCGGCCGTACGAGGTGCCGGCGACGGCCCGCCCGCTCGGAATCGCGGTCCTCTGACCTTCCCGGCACCCCTCCGGCGAATGCCGCACCCAGGGCGGCATTCGCCGGAAACGTCCTAGGATCGCCGGTGTGGACCAGCGAACGCCCGTGCACCGTACGGCCCGAGCCGCCGCCGTCGCCCTGCTGGTACTGGTGGCGTCCGCCGCCTGCACCGGCGACACCGGCGGTGTCCGGGGCACGCCCGGCGCGGCCGGCCTGCGCGATCCGTACTTCCCGAAGCTCGGCAACGGCGGCTACGACGTCACGCACTACGGCCTCGTGCTGGACGTCGACCCGGCCGCCCACCGGCTGCGCGGCACCGCCACGATCACCGCCCGCGCGACCCAGGACCTCAGCGCCTTCGACCTCGACCTCGCCGGGCTCACCGTGGACTCCGCGACCGTCGAGGGCCGCCCGGCCGCCGTCAGCCGGGCGGGCCACGAGCTGACGCTGCGTCCCGCCGCCGAGGTCGAGGACCGGCTGCGCGAGGGCAGCACCTTCCGCACGGTCGTCCGCTACTCCGGTTCGCCGCGCACCCTCACCGACCCCGACGGCTCGCAGGAGGGCTGGCTGCGGACCGCCGACGGATCGGTCGCGCTCGGCGAACCGACCGGCTCGATGACCTGGTTCCCCGGCAACAACCACCCGAGCGACAAGGCGGCTTACGACATCGCCGTCACCGTCCCCGAGGGCCTGACGGCCGTCTCCAACGGCGAACCGGTCTCCCGCCGCACCTCGGGCACCACCACCACGTACCGCTGGCACGTCCCCGAACCGATGGCGAGCTACCTCGCCACGGTCGCCGTCGGCCGCTACACCACCCGGACGTCGAGGACCGCGGACGGCATCGAGGTGTTCACCGCCGCCGACACGACCGTCGCGAAGGAGAGCGAGCGGATCCTCGCCCGGATCCCCGAGGTCGTGGAGTGGGAGGCGGAACGGTTCGGCCCCTACCCCTTCACCGCCACGGGCGCGATCGTCGACCGCCCCGGGGACGCCGGTTACGCGCTGGAGACCCAGGACCGGCCGTTCTTCCCCGGCCCGCCGGACGCCGGGCTGCTGGTCCACGAGATGGCCCACCAGTGGTTCGGGGACTCCGTCACGCCCGGGAGCTGGCGGGACATGTGGCTCAACGAGGGCTTCGCGACCTACGCGGAGTGGCTGTGGGCGGCCGACAAGGAGGGCGTCCCGATCCGGGACTCGTTCGACGACGCCTTCGAGGACGACGCCAACTGGGCCTTCCCGCCCGCCGATCCACCGGGCGCGAAGGACATCTCGCAGGCCCCGGTGTACGGGCGCGGGGCGATGGTCGTCCATGAGCTCCGGCGCACGATGGCCGACGACGAACGCTTCTTCGCGCTCCTGCGGGGCTGGACGAGGACCCACCGGCACGGCAATGCCTCGACCGCCGACTTCACCGCCTACGCGGAGCGGACGACGGGCCGGGACCTGACGGAGCTGTGGGACACCTGGCTGTACGGCAGGAGCCGGCCCGCCCCGAAGGACTGACCGGCTCCCGCGTGTTCTGGTGCTTTCCCGCTTCCCTGCCCCGCGGCCGGGCTACTTCACGTTGACGCCGCTCCAGGCGGCCTGGACGGCCGTGAGCTCGGCGCTGTCCGCCCCGTACAGGTCGGTCGCCGCCTTCTCGGTCGCCTCACGGGCGCCCGCGTAGTCGGTGGAGGACGTCATGTACTCGGCGAGGGCCTTGTACCAGATCTGGACGGCCTTGTCCCGGCCGATGCCGGTGACGGTCGAGCCGTCGGAGGTCGGGGAGTCGTAGTCGACCCCGTTGATGGTCTTCGCGCCGCTGCCCTCGGACAGCAGGTAGAAGAAGTGGTTGGCGACACCGGAGGAGTAGTGCACGTCGAGGTCGCCGACGCTGCTGTCCCAGTAGTCGGCCGAGCCGCCGTCCTTGCTGGGCTTGTCCATGTAGCGCAGCGGGGTGCCGTCGCCGTTGATGTCGATCTTCTCGCCGATGAGGTAGTCGCCGACGTCCGTGCTGTTGTCGGCGGAGAACTCCACCGAGGTGCCGAGGATGTCGCTGGTCGCCTCGTTCAGGCCGCCGGACTCGCCGAAGTAGTCGAGGTTGGCGGTGGACGCGGTCAGGCCGTGGCTCATCTCGTGGCCCGCGACATCGATGGCGGTCAGCGCGCTCTTGTTGTCGGCGCCGTCGCCGTACGTCATGCAGAAGCAGCTGTCGTCCCAGAACGCGTTGACGTACGCGTCGCCGTAGTGGACCCGCGAGTACGCGGCCTTGCCGTCACCGGCGATGCCCTCGCGGCCGAACGCCGACTTGTAGAAGTCCCAGGTCTTCGCGGCGCCGTAGGCGGCGTCCACGGCGGCGGTCTGGCGGTCGCCGCCGGTGCCGTCGCCCCAGGTGTCGTCGTCGTCCGTGACGAGGTCGCCGGTGCCGCTCTCGCCCTGGTTCAGGTCGTACGTCTTGTGGCCGCCGCGCTCGCCGTCGGTCAGCTCGAAGCCGGAGCCGCTCTCGGTGGTCGTGAGGTCGACGTCGCCGCTGTACTGGCTGTGGCCGACGCCGGTCTCGATCGCCTCGAACCTCCGGAGCTCCTTGCCGGTGTTCGCGTCGGTGATGATGTGCATCCTGCTCGGCGTGCCGTCCTTCTGCACGCCCTTCTTCACCGTTTCGAGGGCGAGGACGGGCTTGCCGCCGCTCGCCCAGATCACCTTGCGCGCGGCGGCCGCGGTCTTGATCTTCGCCGTCGTGGACGGCACGGCTATCCGCGCCTCGGTGGCCTTGGTGACGCCCTTGAGCTTCCCGCCGGCGGCGGTGTGGGTGACGAGGTCGCCGCCGAGGACCGGCAGCCCGGCG
The DNA here is from genome assembly GCF_042889165.1 of Streptomyces sp. NPDC002669. Lineage (NCBI taxonomy): Bacteria > Bacillati > Actinomycetota > Actinomycetes > Kitasatosporales > Streptomycetaceae > Streptomyces > Streptomyces sp. NPDC002669. The sequence continues at coordinate 135,747 of NZ_JBIAQQ010000011.1, forward strand.
TAGGTGCGCTCGTAGCGGGTGTGGACGGTGCCGTCGGCGTCCTTGATCACGTCACGGACGATCAGCTTCTCCTTGCCGCCGAGCCCGAGGGACTCGGCGGCCGAAGCGACCTCGGACTGGGCGGACTTGATGGCGGCGGTGCGCTGCGATGCCTTGTTCGCGCCGAAGGGGACGACGCTGCGAGTGGCGGAGGGACCGTCAGTTCCGTTGTCCGGCGAGGCGTTGGCCGAACCGGTCTGGACGCCGACGACGACCATCGCGGCCACGGCGGCCAGGGCAGCGGCGCGACGGGTGTTCATGTGGGGGGTCATACGTTCTCCGTTGCTCGTTCCCGTGGGGGGTTACGAGCGGAGAGCGTGCCACCGAAAGACCAAGATTGACGGAGTGCTGACAAATACCTCACATTTTTTTGACCACCTCTTGTCCGAATGGAATACGCCTCTGTTCGTTATTCGACAGGGGAGTTGGACACGGCGGACATCGCGGGGCATGACGGGCGTGCCGGAACCGGCGGCCGGGCCGACGACCTGGGACGAGGGAGACGGGGGCTCCGGTCGTGGGGCCGGTGCGAAGGTCGTGGGGTCCGTGCGAAGAAAAGCGGCGGAAAGGGGGAGGCCGGGGAAAGCGGGAGGAGCGGCGCGGGGAATGGGGGAGCGCGTCCGGGAAAAAGGGTCGGTCCGGTTCGCGGGCACGAAAAACCCCCGGCCGTGACGGCCGGGGGTTTTTCCGTTCCGTGCCCGGGGGCCGGATCACCCGCGTCTGGCACCGGGCGCCGGGAACCCCGTGTCGGGGGTCGGCTCAGATGTTGACGCCGAAGTCCTGGGCGATGCCGCGCAGGCCCGAGGCGTAGCCCTGGCCCACGGCGCGGAACTTCCACTCCGCACCGTTGCGGTAGAGCTCGCCGAAGACCATGGCGGTCTCGGTGGCGGCGTCCTCGCTCAGGTCGTAACGGGCGATCTCCGCGCCGCCGGCCTGGTTGATGATGCGGATGAACGCGTTGCGCACCTGGCCGAAGTTCTGGCTGCGGTTCTCGGCGTCGTAGATGGAGACAGGGAAGACGATCTTGTCGACGTCGGCCGGCAGGCCCGCCAGGTTGACGTTGATCTGCTCGTCGTCGCCCTCGCCCTGGCCCGTGACGTTGTCACCGGTGTGGACGATGGTCTGGTCCGGCGTCGACTTGTTGTTGAAGAAGACGAAGTGGCCGTCGGAGACGACCTTGCCCGCCGGGTTGACCGCGATCGCCGAGGCGTCGAGGTCGAAGTCGGTGCCGGTGGTGGTACGGACGTCCCAGCCGAGGCCGACCGTGACGGCGGTCAGGCCCGGGGCCTCCTTGGTGAGGGAGACGTTGCCGCCCTTGGACAGGCTTACAGCCATGGGAAGTCCCTTTCATCGTCGAGTGCGGGCTTCATGTCATCACGAAGCTACCGTCACAGGTCATAACGCGAGCGGGGGACCGTGAGGTTCCTGCTCCCTTTGCTTTCTTTACCGAAGTACCTCCGGTCGGCCCCGGCCACCCGGCGGCGCCCCGTGTCCGGCGACCGGCGCGGCGTGACGGAAGTGCGGCGTCCGGTGCGGTGCGACGGAAGTGCGGCGTAAAGAAGGTGACGGACACCCCGCGGGCCGGGGAACATGGGTGTCATGTCCGGGCCCTATGTCATCCGCGGCTCGGTCTCCCTGCCGGAGGCCGAGCTCATGTGGCGTTTCTCGCGGTCCTCCGGGCCCGGCGGGCAGCACGTCAACACCAGCGATTCCCAGGTGGAGCTGCGCTTCGACCTCGCGGCGACCGAGGCGCTCCCCGAGGTGTGGAAGGAGCGGGCCCTCCAGCGCCTGGAGAGCCGGCTCGTGGGCGGGGTGATCTCCGTACGGGCCTCCGAGCACCGCTCCCAGTGGCGCAACCGCGAGACGGCCCTCGTCCGGCTCGCCTCGCTGCTGGCCGAGGCGACGGCGCCGCCCCCCAGGCCGCGCCGCAAGACCAGGATCCCGCGGGGGATCAACGAGCGGCGGCTGCGCGAGAAGAAGCAGCGCGGCGAGACGAAGCGCGGCCGCTCCGGCCGCGACTGGTGACGACGCCCCCACGCCCGTCCCCACGCACCGCGCACGCCTCATTCGTACGGTGAGGTCACCACCCCCGTGACGCCCCGCCCGCGCCCATGGCGCCCGGCGGTCCCGCTCAGCCCAGCTGCCGGTAGTTCCCCCGGAAGTACATCAGTGGCTCTCCGCCCTCGCGCGGCAGGCCCGTGCTCAGCACCCGGCCGATGACCAGTGTGTGATCGCCCGCCAGCACCCGCTGCTCGGTGCGGCACTCCAGCGTGGCCAGCGCGCCGCCGATCAGCGGTGCGCCGGTGAACTCCCCCCGCGTGCCGGGCAGGTCCTGGAACAGCAGCCGGTCGCTGATCCGGCCCTTCATCGCGAACCGGCCGGCCACCTGCCGCTGGTCCTCGGCGAGCACGGAGACCGCCCACAGCGGCTGCTCCGCCAGCAGGTCGTCCATCCGGGAGTCGTTGCGCAGGCTGACCATCACCAGGGGCGGGTCCAGCGACACCGACATGAAGGCGGTCGCCGTCATGCCGACGTCCTCGCCGCGGCCGTGCTCGTCCAGCGGCGGTTCCTGGGCGGTGACCAGCACCACTCCGGCCGCCAGGCGGGAGAGCGCGGCCCGGAACTCATCGTTGCTCACCCCCTCAGCATGGGGGACGGACGGGGTACGCGGGGCGGGGGGCTTCGTCTGCAACACATCCGGAACGCTAGCCGCGCGCCGCACCGTGCCACATCGGGCCAGGGGACCAGCCGGGTCCTAGGTCCCCGGCCCCGTCGGGCGGCCGGCATGGCAACGGACCCGGGAACGGGCCCGGGTCCGGGGCCGGATCCGGGGCTGGGTCCCGGCACTGCAACGCCCGGATTTGCGTTCAAGAAAAGGACGGGACGGCCCCGGGGCCCCTCGCGCCCCTTTACGATCTGTTGTGACTTGAGTCACAGAGTGCAATATTAGTTGACCCTGTGTACCGACTGCACAGCTCACTGTGATTCAGTTGTGGTGACACTGCAGTAAGTACGTCGATATGAAACCTGGAGTGCTGTCGAGGTCTCGGGGAGTGCGAGCAATGGAGGCCGAGTCGGAGCCGTATGTCCGTCTTGCGACGATGCGGCAGCTGCACCAGGCCGTCGCCGATCTCAACACGGCGCGGAGCCTGGCCGACACGCTGCAGACCGTGGCCGACGGAATCGTCGGCGGCCTCGGTTACGAGCTGGCCTGCGTGAACATGGTCCGCCCCGACGGCGATCTCGTGGTCGCCGCCTTCGCGGGCAACAGCGCCGCGGAAGCGCTGATCACCGGCCGGGTCGGTTCCCGCGCCTCCTGGGAGCGCAGGCTGGCGATGGGTCAGGCGTGGGACGAGCTGCGGTTCATACCGCACACCGACGGCTGGGTCCTCCTCGACGACGACGTGCCGCAGTGGCACACCGACGGGCCCGATCCCCGCTTCGAGGACGAGTGGCACCCCCAGGACCGCCTCTACGCCCCGATGTACGCGTCCGGCGGCAGGTTCGACCTCCTCGGCGTCATCTCCGTGGACCGCCCCCGCAACGGCCGCCGACCCGGCGCCTGGGGCCGGGAGGCCCTCCAGATGTACGCGTCGCAGGCGGCCATTGCGATCAGCAACGCCAAGCTGAGAGCAAACATGCAGCGGGCGCTGGTCCGGCTGGAGCGGGAACAGCAGGCGCTGCGGGCCAGCGAGGAGTCCTTCCGGCAGGCGTTCGAGTACGCCCCCAGCGGCATGGCCATCGCCGAGCTGGGCGGCGACCAGCACGGCCGGCTGCTGCGCACCAACGACGCCCTGTGCCGGCTGCTCGGCCGCCCCGCCTCCGTCCTGCGCCGCTACTCCTTCGCCGACCTCGTCCACCCCGAGGACATCGGCACCCTGCTGCGGACCTCCGCCGAGGGCGGCCGGACCGAGCTGCGGCTCGGCCGGCGCGACGGCTCCTACCTCTGGGTCTCGCTGCGCAACTCCGTCGTCGCCGACACCGCCGACGGCCCCCGCTTCCTGCTCACCCACGTCGAGGACATAGAGGAGCGCAAGCGGCACGAGCTGCACCTCGCGCACCGGGCCTCGCACGACGCGCTCACCGGCCTGCCCAACAGCGCCGAACTGCGCTCCCGGCTGGGCGCCCGGCTCTGCGACCGCCCGCACGAGGCCGCCACCTCCCCGGTCGGGGCGCTGGACGCGGCCTACGGCGACCACGACGACCCGGAGTCCCGGGCGCACGGCTACGAGGTGGACCCGGCACCCGGCGGCCCGTACGACCACCATGTGCACGCCGTCGCGCCCGAGGAGGGCAAGGACGACGGCACGAAGGGACTCGCGGTCCTCTTCTGCGACCTGGACGGCTTCAAGTCGATCAACGACCGTTTCGGCCACCACACCGGTGACGCGGTGCTGATCGAGGTCGCCCGGCGGCTGGCCGCCTGCGTCCGCGACGGCGACACCGTCGCCCGGCTCGGGGGCGACGAGTTCGTCGTCCTCGCCGACGGCCTCGGCGCCGCGGATGCCGCAGACCTGGCCGTACGCCTGCGCAACGCCATCATTCCGCCCATCCGGGTCGACGGCCGGGCGGTGCGCGTCGGGGCCAGCTTCGGCATCGGCTGGGCCGCCTGCGGGATGACGGCGGAAGAGGTGCTGCGCTCCGCCGACCAGCGGATGTACATCGAGAAGCGGTCCCGGGCGAAGGTTCACCGCAGGGCCGGCTGACGTTCATGACCACGTGGTTCCCGGGCTCCGGAGCGCTTCAGGGACCTGCGGCGACAATTCTTGGTGTGGTCCGTTCGGGGTAGGCTCGGCCGGTCGGCCACGGCTGGCAGCATTCGGCGACGGCTGGCGAGATGGTGAGGAGTGACCCAGGGATGACGGCCGGGAACAACGGCGAAAACAAGCCCGAGGACGACGATCCGTTCGGCTACCTGTACGAGGACGGACAGGCGGCGGGTGCCCAGCCGCCACGCCAGGGCGGCTACGGCTACCCGGGCCCGGCGGCCCCGCAGCCGGGCGTGCCCCGTACCTCGTACAACCAGGTGCGCACCGTCGGCGAGCGCCAGTACGGCCAGCAGCAGGTCCCGCAGCAGCAGGCGTACGGCCGGCCGAACGCGCAGTACGCCGCCCCGGAGACCTACCCCGGAGCCGCCACCGCCCCGCAGCAGGCCGCCCACGGTCGTGCCGGCGGCCCCTCCGGCAAGGGCGGTCCGAACACCAAGGGCCTGCTGATCGGCGCGGTCGCGGTGGTCCTGGTCGTGCTCATCGGCATCGGCGCCGCGCTGCTCGGCGGCGACGACGACAAGGACAAGAAGAAGGACGAGGCGACCTCCTCCGCGGGCACCGGCACGGAGGTCGAGGAGTCCCCGAAGCCGAAGCAGTCCGCCAGCTCCGAGGCGCCGGTCGAGCTGCCGAAGCAGGACGCGGCGACGCTGAAGCTCGGCGGCGCGGCGGTGGTCAGCCAGTCGATCAAGGGCGCGGAAGGCCCGAACGGCTCGTACGTCACGGGCTTCAACCAGGTCGGGGCGTCCGTGACGTGGAACGCGGCGATGGAGAAGGAAGGCCGGTACCGCTTGACGGTGCGCTACGCGATCCCCGCCAAGGACGCCAACGCAACGCTGACGGTGAACGGGAAGCCGAATTCGCAGCCCATCGGCCTCAAGAACTTCATCCACTCGTCCGACTCGGACTGGGAAAAGAACTGGCAGACCACCTGGGCGCCGATCGACCTGATCAAGGGTGAGAACGAGGTCAGCATCTCGTGCCAGGACGGCAATCAGTGCGACGTGATCCTGGACTGGCTGCAAGTCACCCCCGCGAAGGGGCCGAAGGGCTAGCCCGTCGAGGGCGGACGCCCTGCGGCCCCTCCTGGGGTCCGAACCCTGAAGCCGAGGGAGGGCCGTGTCCTGAGAGGTGCGGAGGCGGCGAGGCTAATTGCGCCAGACCTCAACCCCCGTGGCGGTGGAACCGGTGTCGTCCGAGTAGGTGCCCGGCTTCAGGGTGAGCAGCTCGGTGCCTTGGCCGCAGCCGGTGCTGATGTGCCAGAGCACGATGCGATAGGACGTCTGGTTCGAGACGGACCGGGCGGTTTTGAGGGGGTAGCAGCCGGGTTCCTGGGAGTAGACGGTCCTGGTTCCGGTCCTGTTCGTTCCCGACCACCCGCAGAAGTGCCCTTTGGGGCAGGTACGGGGATCAGCCGCCGTGGCCGGGGTGATGAAGGTGCCGCTCAGCAACACCCCGGCCACAGTCACGGTTGTCAGGCTTTTCCCGAGCACGCCCATGTGAGGTTCCCTCATCCGATGACTTCCTCGCGGGGGGAATCCGGGTAGATCTTTCGCGGATCCCGCCTTTTGAGTAAAGGTGCGACAAGAGCGTCGGCCTGAAACCGTTCTTGGCCCATTGGCGTGATCCATCACGGGTTTTCCCGGCCCGGGAGTGCCCTGGTCAGGTGGATGGTTCCCTTCGTGTTCGGCGCGCGCGACGTGCCGCGTGCCGCGCTCAGCCCATCAGGGCCAGGAAGTTCGCCACCGTCGTGGCCATTGCCTCGCGGCCCGGGGCGATGTACTTGCGCGGGTCGACGCCGGTGGTGTCCTCGGCGAGGTAGGCGCGGACCGCGCCGGTGAAGGCGGTGTTCAGGGCCGTGCCGACGTTGATCTTGACCATGCCGGAGGAGGCGACGGCCCGGCGGATCTCCTCGTCCGGGACGCCGCTGGAGCCGTGGAGCACCAGGGGGACCGGGACCGCGTCGCGGAGTCGGCCGATCAGTTCGTGGTCCAGGGCGGCGGTGCGTTCGGTCATGGCGTGGGAGGAGCCGACCGCGACGGCCAGCGCGTCCACGCCGGTGTCGCGGACGTACGCGGCGGCCTCGTCCGGGTCGGTCCGGACGCCGGGGGCGTGGGCGTCGAGCGGGGCCTCGCCCTCCTTGCCGCCGACCTTGCCGAGTTCGGCCTCGATCCAGATGCCGTGCTCGTGGCCCCAGGCCACCGCGGCGGCCGTGGCGCGCACGTTCTCCTCGTACGACAGCTTGGACGCGTCGAACATGACGGAGCCGAAGCCCTCGTCGTGCGCCCGGTGCAGCAGGTCCACGGACTCGACGTGGTCGAGGTGGAGCGCGAGCGGGGCGTCGGAGGTGCGGGCGACGGCGGCGGCCGCGGCGGCTATGGCGGAGAGCCGGCCGCCGTGGAACTTCACGGCGTTCTCGGAGATCTGCAGGACGGCGGGCGCCCCGGCGCGTTCCGCGCCGGCCGCGATGGCCTCGGAGTGCTCCAGCGTGATGACGTTGAAGGCGGCGATCCCGCGTCCCCCGGCCTGGGCGGCGGAGACGAGTTCACCGGTGCTGACGAGCGGCATGCTGACCTCTTGGTGCTTCTTCGGGCCCCCGCGCGGGCGGTGGGTCCGGGACGGGCGCGGCCCTGTCAGGCCGCCGGTGCGTGTTCCTCGACGACGACGCGCGGCAGCAGCTCCTCGTACGCCGCGCGGTCGAAGTCACCGGCTGTCGGGGCGAGCACGGTCGCCGTCGACAGTGCCACCGCCCGCCGCAGCCGGTCCGGCCAGCCCAGCCCCTCGACGAGGCCGGACAGCAGCCCGGCCACTGCGGAGTCGCCCGCGCCGGTCGGATTGCCCAGGACCTTGGCGGGCGGCTTCGCCTGCCAGGTCCCGTCGGGGGTGACCGCCAGCACGCCGTCCGGACCCAGCGAGGCGATGACCCCGTGCGCGCCCCGGCGGCGGGCGTCGCGGGTGGCGCGCAGCGGATCGCGGGAGCCGGTGAGCTGGGCCAGCTCGTCGGCGTTCGGCTTGATCAGGTCGGGGCGGGCGGCGATGCCGCGGCGCAGCGGTTCGCCGCTGGTGTCCAGGAGCACGGGGACGCCGGCGGCGCGGGCCGGGCGGACCAGTTCGGCGTAGGCGCCGACGTGGATGCCGGGCGGCAGGCTGCCGCAGAGCGCGACGGCGTCGGCCCCGGCGAGGAGCTCCTCGTACCGGCCGAGGAAGGCGGTCCACTCGTCGGCGGTGACGAGCGGGCCGGGTTCGTTGAGCTGGGTGGTGTCGCCGGTGGTCCGGTCGACGACGGCGATCGTGCGACGGGTGTTCCCGGCGACGGTGACGAGGGCGTCGGTGATCGGCGCGGGTGCGGTCCCGGGGGCCGGGGTGCCGGACCCGTCGGGCGAGTGCCCGGCCAGCAGTTCGCGCAGCACGGCCCCGGTGGAGCCCCCGGCGAAACCGGTGACCGTGGTCTCGTGGCCGAGGGCGGACAGCACCCGGGCCACGTTGAGCCCCTTGCCGCCGGGGCGCTCGGAGATGTCGCCGACGCGGTGACTGGTGTGCGGGACGAGCTTGGGGACGTCGTACGTCAGGTCGAGTGCCGTATTCAGCGTGACCGTCAGGATCACCGCGGCCGCTCCCCCGATCCCTGTCCGAGCGCGAAACCGTGGATGGTATGCGCTTACTGGCTGTTTCCCAGGCGATCATGCCAAAGAGGTGACGGTCGGCCCAGACCCCCGGACCAACCGCCGTCTCTTCGTTACGTACCCCCGGGGCCGTGCGTCACGTACCCCGGGGCCGTCCGTCACATGCCCCGGGCCGTGCGTCGCGTGTCCCGGCGGCGGCCCGCCGGATCCGTCAGCCGAGCCGGGGCTCGACGATCCACTCGCCCTTGCGCATGACGCCCCGGAGCGCGAAGTCCGCGTCCAGGACCACCAGGTCGGCGTCCTTGCCCGGCTCCAGCGAGCCGACCCGGTCGTACACGCCGAGCAGCCGCGCCGGGTTGGCGGAGATGGACTCCACGACGTCGCCGACCGGGATCCGGTCGATGGTCACGGCCCGGTGGAACGCGGTGTCCAGGGTGAGCGTGGAGCCCGCGATCGAGTTGCCCTCGACCAGCCGTGCGACGCCGTCCTTGACCTCGACCGCGAGCGGGCCGAGCTGGTACCGGCCGTCGCCGAAGCCGGCCGCGTCCATCGCGTCGGTGATCAGCGCGACGCGGTGCGCGCCCGCGTGGTGGTAGGCCAGTTCCAGGGCGGCGGGGTGCAGGTGCGTGCCGTCGTTGATCAGCTCGACGGTGACCCGCTCGTCCTCCAGGAGGGCGGCGATCGGGCCGGGGTCGCGGTGGGCGAGCGGCGGCATGGCGTTGAACAGGTGCGTGGCGACGGTGGCGCCCGCGTCGATCGCCTCGACGGTCTGCTCGTACGTGGCGTCGGTGTGGCCGATGGCCGCGATCACGCCGTGCTCGGCGAGCAGCCGCACCGAGTCGATGCCGCCCGGGAGTTCGGTGGCGAGGGTGAACATCTTCGCGGTGCCGCGGGCCGCGTCCATCAGCTTGCGGACCTCGGCCGGGTCCGGGTGGCGCAGCAGGTCCTCGCTGTGCGCGCCCTTGCGGCACGGCGAGATGAACGGCCCCTCGAAGTGGATGCCGGCCAGGTCGCCCTGCTCGACCAGCTCGGACAGGACGCCGGCCCGGTGGGCGAGGAAGTCCATCTCGCCGGTGACCGTGGAGGCGACCAGGGTGGTGGTGCCGTGCTCGCGGTGGGTGCGGATGCCGGTGAGGACCTCGTCCACGGTGCCGGAGGTGAAGGACGCGCCGCCACCGCCGTGGTTGTGCATGTCGACGAAGCCGGGAACCACCCAGTGGCCGCTCAGGTCGAGGGTGGGGGCGTCCGGTGCCGCGCTGCCCGCGATCCGGGTGCCTTCGACGATCACCCGGCCGTCCTCGACGGTCCCGGTGGGAAGCACCACCCGGGCACCTGCGAGAACCGTGCTGTCTGCGCGTGCGGCCATCAGGCGGATACCTCCGTGGAGAGAAGATCCCAGGCGAGCAGCCCTGCGCCCAGGCATCCGGCGGTGTCCCCGAGGGCCGCCGGGACGATGTGGGGCAGCTTCTGGAACGTGACCCGTTCCTCGACGGCCGCACGGAGTGGTGTGAACAAGGTTTCCCCGGCCTCGGCGAGGCCGCCACCGATGATGAGCGTGCTCGGGTCGAGCAGCGTCAGCGCGGTGACCAGCCCGGCGGCGAGTGCGTCGACCGCGTCGCGCCAGACCTCCTCGGCCGCGGGGTCGCCGGACTCGACGGCCTTCGCGCAGTCCGCCGCGTCCGCCTCCGGATCGCCGGACGCGGCGGCCCAGGCGCGGCTGACGGCGGCGGCGGAGGCCAGGGTCTCCAGGCAACCGCGCTGTCCGCAGCCGCAGTCCGGCCCGTCCGGCCGGACCACGATGTGCCCGATCTCGCCCGCGTACCCGTGCGCGCCCGCCTCGATCGTGCCCGCGATGCCGATGGCCCCGGCGATGCCGGTGCCCAGCGGTACGAAGAGGAAGCGGTCGGCGTCCCTGCCCGCGCCGATCCGGCCCTCGGCGAGCCCGCCGGTGCGCACGTCGTGGCCGAGCGCGACGGGCAGACCGCCGAGCCGCCGGCCGAGCAACTGCCGCATGGGCACGTCGCGCCAGCCCAGGTTCGCGGCGTAGACCGCGATCCCGTTGTCGGCGTCGACGATGCCGGGCACGGCGACCCCGGCCGCGACGGCGCTCTCGCCGAAGTGCTCCTCGCCGTACGCCCGCAGGTCCGCGGCGAAGGAGAGGATCGATTCCACGACGGCCTCGGCGCCGCGCTTCCGGTCCGTCGCCCGCCGCGCCTCGTGCAGCAGGGTGCCGTCGGCCCCGACCAGTGCGGCCTTCATTCCGGTGCCGCCCACATCGAGGGCGATGACGTGTTTCACGGGAAACAGTCTCGCCCGAGGAATCAAAAAGGTCTAGTCCACTATCCCGGTTTGTTGCGCGTCCATACAAAATCACGACCACACCATTGCGACCTCTTGGGGCGCCGCTTCAGGACGTGTCGGGACGCCCCGGTGCACGTCGGTACGCTCCAGTACGCGTCGGTACGTGTGAGTACGTCCCGGTACGGTCCGGGCGCCCCGGGACGGGTCAGGGCGAAAGGATCACGCTGCGCGTGAGGTTGCGCGGGCGGTCCGGGTCGTACCCCTTCGACTCCGCCAGCTCCACCGCCAGCCGCTGCGCCCGGATCAGGTCCGCCATCGGATCGGCCGAGGGGTGCGCGACCAGCGTGCCGCCCACCCGGGCCACGTCACCGGCGAGCCCCTCCGGCAGCCGGCCGAACACCCAGGCCACCCGGTGCGGCCCGGTGATCGAGATCGGGCCGTGGCGGTACTCCATCGCCGGGTACGACTCCGTCCAGACGCCGGCCGCCTCGCGCATCTTCAGCCCGGCCTCCTGCGCCAGCCCGTACGTCCAGCCGCGCCCCAGGAACGTCCACTGCTCGGCCGAGACCACCGCCTCGTCCAGCGGCTCGGTCACCGCCAGTTCCGCGTCCACCGCGGCGTCGGCCACCGTCTTCACCCCGGCCGGAAGCGGACCCGACGCCTCCAGGCCGGCCCGCAGAAAGGCCAGCGCGGTGGTGGCGAACCGGGTCTGGACCACTGAATCCTCGTCCGCCCAGTCCAGTACGGCCACCGCGTCGGCGGCGTCCATGACCGGGGTGCCCGGATCGGCGGTCAGCGCGACCGTGGCGACCCTGCCGCGCAGTTCGCCCAGCAGTTCCAGCACCTCGGTCGTCGTGCCGGAGCGGGTGATCGCCACCACCCGGTCGTACGGCCGCCCGACCGGGAACTCCGAGGAGGGGTACGCGTCCGTCTCGCCCTGCCCGGCCGCCTCGCGCAGTGCCGCGTAGGCGATGGCCATGAACCAGGAGGTGCCGCAGCCGGTGACCGCGACGCGCTCGCCCGGCCTCGGCAGCCCGTCGAACACCGCCCCCGCCTTCGCGGCGCGCCGCCAGCAGTCGGGCTGGGTGGCGATTTCTGCTGCGGTACGCGACATGCGGAACGGCTCCTTGCGGCGGGGGCGGGACGGTGCGGGCGGGGCGGGAGTACGGGTGCGAGCCCGTGCCCGTACCGGGAGAAGGGGTCCGCACCCGAACCTACTTAGCAGTAGGCCCAGTTCGAGAGCAATGCCCCGGCGGGGCGCCCGGCACACCTGTCCCGTACGTTGCGAAAGCGATACCGACTTTGGTGTAGACCTTCGGCGAACTCCTGGGGCAGGATCGCAGCTCATTCAGGGACCCCCGGCGGCGTGGCCGACGCGGACGATGCTTATGGATGAGGACGGTCTGGGCTGTGCGGTTGCGCTACCGGATACTGACCGCGGTCGTGACCGCGCTGGGCATGACGACACTGGCGGGCTGCGGGGGCGGGGGCGGCGGCAGCGGCTCGGGGGACGTCACCCTCAGGCTCGTCGCGGCCGACTACGGCACCGGCCCCGCCAACAGTTCCGAGAAGTACTGGAACAGGATCGTGAAGGGCTTCGAGGAGACCCACCCCGGCATCAGGGTCGACGTCAGCGTCCGCCCCTGGAAGGGCATCGACCGCGAGGTCGCCGAACTGGTGAAGAAGGGGCAGGCCCCCGACATCGCCCAGATCGCCTCGTACGCCGACTACGCCAGGGCCGGCAAGCTCTACCGGGCCGACGAGATGCTCTCCATCCGGGCCCAGGCCAACTTCCTGCCGCGGCTGGCCGAGGCGGGCAGCGTGGACCGCACCCAGTACGGACTGCCGTTCGTCGCCAGCACCCGGCTGCTCTTCTACAACAAGAAGCTCTTCGCGCAGGCGGGCCTCGACGCCCCGCGGACCTGGGACGACATCCGCACCGACGCGACGCTGCTCGGGCAGCGCGGGGTGGCCTACCCGTTCGCCCTGCCGCTCGGCCAGGAGGAGGCCCAGGCCGAGACCATGATGTGGCTGCTCGGCGGGAAGGGCGGCTACCTCGACGACAGCGGCTCGTACGACATCGACTCGGCCGAGAACGCCGAGACTCTCGAATGGCTGAAAACGAATCTGGTCGGCCGGGGACTCGTCGGCCCCGTCGCTCCCGGGAAACTCGACCGGGCGAAGGCGTTCGCCGCGTTCACCGACGGCGAGGTCGGCATGCTGAACGGTCACCCGACGCTGATGCAGGAGGCCGAGCGCAAGGGCGTGTCCGTCGGCATGGTGCCGATGCCCGGCGCCGACGGCCCCGCCAAGGGCTCGCTGGGCGTGGCCGACTGGATCATGGGCTTCAAGCAGAACGGCCACCGCGCGGAACTGGGCAAGTTCTTCGACTACCTGTTCACCGACAAGAACGTCATCGACTTCGCCGACGCCTACGACCTGCTCCCGACCACCGACAGCGCCTCGGCGGCCATGGAGTCCGACCCCGCGTACAAGCCGCTGTGGAAGTTCCTGGCCGCGCTGCCGGAATCGGAGTTCTACCCGTACGGCAAGACCTCCTGGGCCCGGACCAGCGAGTCGATCAAGGAGAACATCGGCGGGGCGGTCGAACCGGGCGGCAGCCCCGGGAGCACGCTGGGGCGGATCGCGCGCGACGCGGCCGAGGCGGAGCACGGGAAGTAGGGCGTCACCCGGCGGGCGGGGCCCCGGGGCCCCGCCCTCGGCAGGTGGCGGTCCGCCGGACGGGCGTTATGTTGGCTGATATGACCGCCCCCACGCACGGCCCCGACGACCCGGACGGACTCTCCGACAGGGACCGCGCCGTGCTCGCCGTCGAACGGCAGTCGTGGGCGGGCCCCGGCGCGAAGGAGCGGGCCATCCGCGAGCAGCTCGGCATCTCGCCCACGCGCTACTACCAGCTGCTGAACGCGCTCCTCGACGACCGCCGCGCCCTGGCGGAGGACCCGGTGACGGTCAACCGCCTGCGCCGGGTGCGCGACGCGCGACGGGACCGCCGCTGAGGCACGCCCCCGGAGGGCGGCGCCCCCGGAACGCCGCAACGGGTTCGGCCCCGGGCCCCGGCTCGGAGGGCCCGGCAGTAGGTCCCGCGGCGTTGTCGTCGATCACCATGGCTCCTTCCCCGAGCTCTCGGCTTCGCTTGAGCAGGGGAGACCCCATCTGCTTCAATCCTCCGCCTTGCGATGCACGCACCCCAGCCCCGCTCCTTCATCCGCGCCACCTACTACCGGGCCCTCTTATAAGCTCGGCCCATGGGCAGCAACCCGGAAGAACGCGCACCCGCGTCCGCGCCGAGCGAGATCCCGTCCGAGCTCCCGACCCCCACCACCGCACCGGGCCGGGAGGCTCTCGCCGCGATTCTCGCGCGCCCCGAGCGCGCCGTTGTCGCGCTCGACTTCGACGGCACCCTCGCCGACATCGTCCCCGACCCGGAACAGGCCCGCGCCCACCCCGGCGCCGTCCCCGCACTGGCCGCGCTCGCCCCGAAGGTGGCCTCCGTCGCCGTGATCACCGGCCGCCCGGCCGGGGTCGCGGTCCGGCACGGCGGCTTCGCCGGGGTCCCGGGCCTCGACCACCTCGTCGTCCTCGGCCACTACGGCGCCGAACGCTGGGACGCCGTCACCGGCACCGTCCACGCCCCGCCCCCGCACCCCGGCCTCGCCGCGGCCCGCGCCGAACTCCCCGGCGTGCTGGACCGGGCCGGCTCCTGGCACGGCACCTGGACCGAGGAGAAGGGGCGGGCGATCGCCGTCCACACCCGCCGCGCCTCCGACCCGCAGGCCGCGTTCGAGGCCCTGCGCGCCCCCCTGGGCGAGCTGGCCGCCCGGCACGGACTCGTCGTGGAGCCCGGCAAGCTCGTCCTGGAGCTGCGCCCGCCGGGCGTGGACAAGGGCGTCGCGCTCGCCCGGTACGTACGGGAGACGGACGCCGGGTCCGTCCTGTACGCGGGCGACGACCTCGGCGACCTCGCGGCGTACGCCGCGGTGGAGAAGCTCCGTACCGCGGGCCCCGACGGCGTCCCGGGACTGCTGGTGTGCAGCGGCGGCGCGGAGGTGCCGGAACTGGCGGCCCTGGCCGACCTGCGCCTGGCCGGCCCGGCCGCGGTCGTCGGCTTCCTGGCGGCCCTGGCCGCACACGTCTGAACCGGCCGGGACCCCACGAACGGCACCGCGTTGCGGCGGGGCCTCAGCCCTGCCGCAACGCGTCCAGCTGCTCCAGGAACCACTGCTGCGGCGGCAGCGCGACCGCCGCCGCGGCCAGCCGCTCCGTGCGCGCGGCCCGCTCGTCCTCCGCCATCGTCAGCGCCTCGTGCAGCGCCGCCGCCGTCGCGGAGACGTCGTACGGGTTCACCACCACCGCGTCGCCGCCCAGCTCCTCGTACGCCCCCGCCTCCCGCGACAGCACCAGCGCGCAGCCGTGGTCGGAGACCACCGGGATCTCCTTGGCGACCAGGTTCATGCCGTCGCGGATCGGGTTGACGAGCGCCACGTCGGCCAGCCGGTACGCGGCGAGCGAGCGGGCGAAGTCGTCCTTGACGTGCAGCACCACCGGCGTCCAGCCCGCCGTGCCGTACACGGCGTTGATCTCCTCGGCGACCCGCCGTACCTCGTCCGTGTAGTCCCGGTACACCGCGAGGTCCTGCCGGGAGGGGTACGCGAACGCCACGTGGACCACCCGCTCCCGCCACTCGGGGCGGTCGTCGAGGAGTGCCCGGTAGGCGAGCAGGCCGCGCACGATGTTCTTGGAGAGCTCCGTCCGGTCCACCCGTACGATCGTCCTCCGGCCGGGGCCCGTCTGCTCGCGCAGTGCCGCCATCCGCTCGTCCACGTCCGCCTCGTGCGCGCGGCGGCGCAGGAAGTCCGCGTCCGCGCCGAGGCCGTGCACCCCGATCTCGGTCCGGCCGGTGCCGCCCACGATCCGGGTGCAGCAGTCGGCGAACGCGTCGGCCCAGCGCCGGGTCAGGAAGGCCGCCCGGTCCGCGCCCAGGATGCCGCGCAGCAACTGCTCGGCGATGTCGTCGGGCAGCAGCCGGAAGTAGTCGACGGGCGCCCACGGGGTGTGCGAGAAGTGCCCGATCCGCAGGTCGGGGCGGAGCGCGCGGAGCATGCCGGGCACCAGCGCCAGGTGGTAGTCCTGCACCAGCACCGCCGCGCCCCGCCCGGCCTCCTCGGCGAGCGCCTCGGCGAAGGCCCGGTTGTAGGTCTCGAACGAGGCCCACTGCCGCCGGAACTCCGCGTCGAAGACCGGCTCCAGCGGGGTCTGGTACAGCATGTGGTGGACGAACCAGAGCACCGAGTTCGCGACGCCGTTGTACGCGTCCGCGTGGACGTCCGCGTCGATGTCGAGCATCCGCACGCCCGGCTCGCCGACCCCGCGCCGGACCGCCTCGCGGTCCCCGTCGCCGAGCGCGGCGCACACCCACAGCTTGTCCTCGACGGCGCTCAGCCCGGAGACCAGGCCCCCGCCGCCCCGTCTCGCGTCGAGCGCCCCGTCCTCGCCCAGGGCGTACGACACCGGGCCGCGGTTGGACGCGACGAGGACCTGGGCGGAGGGCCGGGCAGGGGGCTGGGCTTCGTGGTCGGAGGCCATGTTGCGGAATCTAGCCCGATCACGAACCGCCCAAACGTGCGAAGTCGGGCCGGTTCAGGCCGCGCGGCGCGAAACGTACTCCTCGATCTCGCGCATCGGGGGCCGCTCCTCGGTGTCCACGGCGTGGGTGCGCGGCACGAAGCCGTCCGCGCCGCGCTCGAACTGGGTGAGCTCGGGGCGCACCAAGTGGCCGCGGGACAGCCGCAGTTGCGCGGTCCGGTAGATCGTCGCCGCCATCCGGCCCAGCGCCTGCCCGTCCTGGTGCCGGTGCCTGCGCACCCCCACGTCCACCTGGGCCAGCGCGTCCAGTCCCACCGTGTGCAGGGCATCGACCAGCAGTCCCAGTTCCACTCCGTAGCCGACGGGGAACGGCAGCTGTTCGAGCAGGGAGCGGCGCACGGCGTACTCGCCGCCCAGCGGCTGGACGAAACCGGCCAGCTGCGGCCAGTGCAGATTGAGCAGCGGGCGGGCCACCAGCTCGGTCACCCGGCCCCCCTGGGCCGCCGTCCCGCCGGTGTCGTCCCCGAAGGGGCGGTCGTACATCGCCTTCACGAACTGCACGTCCGGGTCGGTCAGCAGCGGGCCGACGATGCCGGAGACGAAGTCCGCCGAGAAGTCCTTCAGGTCGGCGTCGACGAAGCAGACGATGTCGCCACCGGTGACCAGGAGGGACCGCCACAGCACCTCGCCCTTGCCGGGCACGGCCGGTATCCGGGGGAGTATCGCGTCACGGTGCACCACCCGGGCGCCGGCCTCCCGGGCCACCCGGGAGGTGGCGTCGGTGGAACCGGAGTCGATCACCACGAGCTCGTCGACCAGGGGGACCTTCTCCATCAGCTCGCGCCGGATCGTCGTGACGATGTCGCCGACCGTCGCCTCCTCGTCGAGCGCGGGCAGCACCACGCTCACGCTCCCGCGGCGCGGATCCCCGGCCTTGGCGGCCAGCAGACGCTCCAACGGACGGTCGGCGGCCGACCAGGATCGCCCGGCCAGCCAGCGTTCGACCTCTTCCAGCACGGTCGGTACTCCCTGTTGTGTGATCCATCTCGCGGTTCGGACTGCTGTCTCGGCAGCCTGGTGCTTCGGTTACAGTCTTGAACAACGCGGATGACCGTCGCATGTCGGGGTCCATCTGCCAATAAACGCCCGGATCGAAGATCCGGTGCCAAAGAGCTCATCCAGAGGGACTGAGGGAACGGCCCGTTGAAGTCCCGGCAACCCTCCTGCCGACCGCGAGGTCACGGTGGGGAAGGTGCCAATTCCGTCTTGTGGCGAAGTGCGTCACAAGGAAGATGAGGAGAAAGGGCCTCCGCCATCATGGCTGTGCAGACCGTTGCAGCGAACACCGAATCCTCCGTCGACCTCGGCCCCGCCGCGGCGCTTTCCTGCCGCGAGTGCAAAGAGCGTTTCGACCTCGGCCCCATCTTCGCCTGCGCGTCCTGTTTCGGACCGCTCGAAGTGGCGTACGACCTGCCGAGCGGTTCCCCCGAGGAGCTGAGGAAGCGCATCGAGGCCGGCCCGAACAACATCTGGCGCTACGCGCCGCTGCTGCCGGTCCCCGCGGACGTCGCGGACAAGCCCAACATCAACCCCGGCTTCACCAAGCTGGTCAAGGCCGACAACCTCGCCCGCGAGCTGGGCGTCACCGGCGGCCTGTACGTCAAGGACGACTCCGGCAACCCGACGCACTCCTTCAAGGACCGGGTCGTCGCGATCGCCGTCGAGGCCGCCCGCGCCTTCGGCTTCACCACCCTGTCCTGCTCCTCCACCGGCAACCTCGCCGGAGCGGTCGGCGCCGCCGCCGCCCGCGCGGGCTTCCGCTCCTGCGTGTTCATCCCGCACGACCTGGAGCAGGGCAAGGTCGTCATGGCCGCGGTGTACGGCGGTGAGCTGGTCGGCATCGAGGGCAACTACGACGACGTCAACCGCTTCTGCTCGGAGCTCATCGGCGACCCGCTCGGCGAGGGCTGGGGCTTCGTCAACGTCAACCTCCGGCCGTACTACGGCGAGGGCTCCAAGACCCTGGCGTACGAGATCTGCGAGCAGCTCGGCTGGCGGCTGCCGGACCAGATCGTCATCCCGATCGCGTCCGGATCGCAGCTCACGAAGATCGACAAGGGGCTCCAGGAGCTGATCGGGCTCGGTCTGGTCGAGGACAAGCCGTACAAGATCTTCGGCGCCCAGGCCGAGGGCTGCTCCCCGGTCTCCGCCGCCTTCAAGGCCGGTCACGACGTCGTACGGCCGCAGAAGCCGAACACCATCGCCAAGTCCCTGGCCATCGGCAACCCGGCCGACGGCCCGTACGTCCTGGACATCGCCCGCCGCACCGGCGGCGCGGTGGAGGACGTGGACGACGAGCAGGTGGTCGACGCCATCAAGCTGCTGGCCCGCACCGAGGGGATCTTCGCGGAGACGGCGGGCGGGGTGACGGTCGGCGTGACGAAGAAGCTCATCGAGGCCGGTGTCATCGACCCGACGCTGACCACCGTCGTCCTCAACACGGGCGACGGCCTCAAGACCCTCGACGCGGTGGCCGCCACCTCGCAGGCGACCGCGACGATCCGCCCCAGCCTGGACGCGTTCCGCGCCGCGGGCCTCGCCACCAGCTGACCACCCCGGACTCCAGGAAAGGCACCCGATCATGAGCGTGAACGTCCGCATCCCCACCATTCTCCGCACCTACACGGGCGGCCGGGCCGAGGTCCCGGCGGAGGGCACGACCCTCTCCCAGGTCATCGAGTCCCTGGAGAAGGACCACCCGGGCATCGCCGCCCGCGTCCTGGACGACCAGGGCAAGCTGCGCCGCTTCGTGAACGTCTACGTCAACGACGACGACGTGCGCTTCGAGAACGGTCTGGAGACGGCCACGCCGGACGGCGCCGGCATCTCGATCATCCCGGCCGTCGCGGGCGGCTGCTGACACCGCGTCGGGTCGCGGACCGAATCACCCGAACGGAATTGCCCTCTCCGGTTTCAAACCTCTCCGGGTTTGAAACGGAGGGGGCAATTCTGCATGGTTGAGCGCGGTAGAGTGTGGGAAGTCCCCCCAGCTGCCCGCACCGCCTGCATATGAGAATGCGCCGCGTCGCGACAAGAAGCAGCCAAAGTGCTCGAACCCCTTGCGCCATAAGTCACTTTTGTCTGGCCCGACTTGCCCTGGAATCTCACCAATTCCACATATTCGGGCGTTCGGCGCTGTCGAGAATTCTCGTCCGATTGACCTGTTGCAGAGGGCAGTTGGGCAGATACATTCAGCCGCGGTCGACGCGTTCCGGCGCACGCACCCTCTCCTGTCGGAGGGTGGGTTCTGACCCGGGACCGCGAAGTGCGGCCCCGCGCAAGGGCCAGTAATAGGGGAGTTAGGCATGGCTCAGGGCACCGTCAAGTGGTTCAACGCGGAGAAGGGGTACGGCTTCATCGCGGTCGACGGTGGTGCGGATGTTTTCGTCCACTACAGCGCGATCCAGATGGACGGGTACCGCACCCTCGAAGAGGGTCAGCGAGTTGAGTTCGAGATCTCGCAGGGCCAGAAGGGGCCCCAGGCGGACATGGTCAAGCTCGCCGTCGGCTGAGTACGACGCGGTCGGCCACCGACACCACTCACGCACCGAGGTCCGTACCCCCCCAGGGGTACGGACCTCGGTGCGTTCCGGCGCGCCGGAACGCCTCCCCGTCCCCGTCGCCCGGCCGTCGTTCCCCGCCGGGCCTTCCTCGAAGGCGCTTGCACTCTCCATGGTCGAGTGCTAATTATTGGCGTTAGCACTCTCCAGGTGAGAGTGACAGAACTTGGATCGGGCCGGTGAGGCCCGCAGGCCGGCGGGGCAAGGAACCACCGGTCACGCAGGCCGTCCGTCGCGGGCGCCTCCCGGTCCGGAGAAATCCACCCCTGTCCGGGAGGACCACTTCACATGGCCAAGATCATCGCGTTCGACGAGGAGGCCCGGCGCGGTCTCGAGCGCGGCATGAACCAGCTCGCCGACGCCGTCAAGGTCACCCTTGGCCCCAAGGGTCGCAACGTCGTCCTTGAGAAGAAGTGGGGCGCCCCCACGATCACCAACGATGGTGTTTCCATCGCCAAGGAGATCGAGCTGGAGGACCCGTACGAGAAGATCGGTGCGGAGCTGGTCAAGGAGGTCGCCAAGAAGACGGACGACGTCGCCGGCGACGGTACGACCACCGCCACCGTTCTGGCCCAGGCGCTCGTCCGCGAGGGTCTGCGCAACGTCGCCGCGGGTGCCAACCCGATGGCCCTCAAGCGGGGCATCGAGAAGGCCGTCGAGGCCGTCTCCGCCGCCCTCCTGGAGCAGGCGAAGGATGTCGAGACCAAGGAGCAGATCGCTTCCACGGCCTCCATCTCCGCCGCCGACACCCAGATCGGCGAGCTCATCGCCGAGGCCATGGACAAGGTCGGCAAGGAAGGCGTCATCACCGTCGAGGAGTCCCAGACCTTCGGTCTGGAGCTCGAGCTCACCGAGGGCATGCGCTTCGACAAGGGCTACATCTCGGCGTACTTCGCCACCGACATGGAGCGCATGGAGTCGTCCCTCGACGACCCGTACATCCTGATCGTGAACTCCAAGGTCAGCAACGTGAAGGACCTCCTTCCGCTGCTGGAGAAGGTCATGCAGTCCGGCAAGCCGCTGCTGATCATCGCCGAGGACGTCGAGGGCGAGGCCCTGTCGACCCTGGTCGTCAACAAGATCCGTGGCACCTTCAAGTCCGTCGCCGTCAAGGCCCCGGGCTTCGGTGACCGCCGCAAGGCCATGCTCGGCGACATCGCCATCCTCACCGGTGGCACCGTCATCTCCGAGGAGGTCGGCCTCAAGCTGGAGAACGCCGGTCTCGACCTGCTCGGCCGCGCCCGCAAGGTCGTCATCACCAAGGACGAGACGACGATCGTCGACGGTGCCGGTGACAGCGACCAGGTCCAGGGCCGCGTCAACCAGATCCGTGCCGAGATCGAGAACAGCGACTCGGACTACGACCGCGAGAAGCTCCAGGAGCGCCTCGCGAAGCTGGCCGGCGGCGTGGCCGTCATCAAGGCCGGTGCCGCGACCGAGGTCGAGCTCAAGGAGCGCAAGCACCGCATCGAGGACGCGGTGCGCAACGCCAAGGCCGCCGTCGAGGAGGGCATCGTCGCCGGTGGTGGCGTGGCTCTGCTCCAGGCCTCGGCCGTCTTCGAGAAGCTGGAGCTCTCGGGTGACGAGGCGACCGGCGCCAACGCCGTGAAGCTGGCCCTGGAGGCCCCGCTGAAGCAGATCGCCGTCAATGGTGGTCTCGAAGGCGGCGTCGTCGTCGAGAAGGTGCGCAACCTGGCCGTCGGCCACGGTCTGAACGCCGCGACCGGCGAGTACGTCGACATGATCGCCGAGGGCATCCTCGACCCGGCGAAGGTCACGCGTTCCGCCCTGCAGAACGCCGCGTCCATCGCCGCGCTGTTCCTCACCACCGAGGCCGTCATCGCCGACAAGCCGGAGAAGGCCGCCGCGGCCGCTCCGGGCGGCATGCCGGGCGGTGACATGGACTTCTGATCCTGACGGATCGGCAGTTCCCGCACAGCTGTGCCGCGCAGGCCCCCCGGACCACCTGGTCCGGGGGGCCTGCGCCGTTCCGGTTTCCCGGTCCTCCCGGCCGCGGCGCCCGCCCGCTACGGGAGCCGGTCGAGCAGCCAGGTGGAGAGTTCCTCCGTCACCAGGGCGTGGCCCTCGTTGCGGGAGGCGAGCTTGAACTCGTCCAGTCCGCTGGGCTCGTACGGGAGCCGGGAGATGTCCATGTACAGCTCGTCGTCCGTGTCCAGGTCGCCGATGTCCACCGCGCTGACGGACGGCACGAAGCAGTGCGAGCGGATGCGCACGTCGGTCTTGAGGCCGAGCGGGGCGGCGAGCGCGTTGAGTCCGTCGGCGAGGATGCCGAACCCTTCCAGGGTGCCGCCGGGCGCGCCGTCGATGGACGGCAGTCCGGTGGTGCGGATCTCATGGGTCCGGTCCGTCACCACCCGTAGCCGCGCGGCGAGTTCGCCGTCGCCGGGGGAGTGGGTGTAGAGCCTGGTGCCCGCGATCGAGGCCCCCCTGCCCTCCAGGGCCAGTTCGCCCGCCCGGGCGTCGGTGCCGATGCCGTCGGCCGCCCCGTTGGCGACCCCGATCAGCCGCGGCCTGCGCGGCCATTCGCCGACCGCCCGCATCTCGGCGAGGAACGCGGTGCGTTCCGCGCTCCGTTCCGGTGTGCCGTCCCACTCCCCGATGTGCCGCCACAGCAGCTGGCGGGCGGCCGGGCTGTTGATCTGGTCGGAGAACCGGCTGTCGAGGTCCCTGATGTAGTGCGCGAACGCCTGGAGCGCGAGCGGAATCCAGGCGCCGCGATGAGGGCTGTCGTACGAGAAGTACAGCCCCGTCCGGTGGTCGACG
This sequence comes from Streptomyces sp. NPDC002669, assembly GCF_042889165.1. NCBI lineage: Bacteria > Bacillati > Actinomycetota > Actinomycetes > Kitasatosporales > Streptomycetaceae > Streptomyces > Streptomyces sp. NPDC002669. The sequence continues at coordinate 158,487 of NZ_JBIAQQ010000011.1, forward strand.
TCCCGGCTCTCCATCGCGGCCAGCGCGTGCCGGGTGACCAGGCCGCCCGTGCCGAACCCGCCGACGGCCAGCGGGGTGCGGCCCTCCTGTTCCGCGGCGGTGCGCAGGATCGCGGCCTGCGCGGTCGTGGAGTTGTCCGGAATGGACGCACCGCGTTCGCGGAAGCCGAGGAGGACGACGTCCCGGCCGCGGCGGCGCAGCTCGCTGATGAGCGGATAGTCGCCGAACTCCATGGTCTCCCAGGCGGACACCAGCTCGCTGGGCCCCGTGCCGAAGCCGTCGGCGACGAGCACGGGCCGTACGAGTGCCTTGTTCCCCTCGCCGAGGTAGACCCGGGCGGAACCGCCCGGCAGATCCCATACGGCACTGGGCCGCAGGGGGAGGGAGCTGTGCGGTTCGGCGTCGATGCGGGGGCCGGGGACCAGGGCGATGGGGGGCCTGTTCTGGAGCCCCGAGGCGATCTGCTCGTGGGACGGGTCGGGCATGGGTCGTTCCCCTTTGGGCTGGTTCGTCACAACACGTGCAAAGCGGAGCACGGGGTGTGGCGATCCGGTCGGGGAAGCGGTTCAAACCACTCCCAGGTGGGAGCCGGTTTGAGCCAGGGGGAGGGGGTGACGGCCGGGGTCAGCGGCGGTGGGACATCGCGGCCCGGACCTCGGCCATCCGCTCGCGCACCCCCTCCGCCGGTACGGCGCCGTCCGGGCCGGCTGGCCGGGCGGCCGGTTCGCCCCGGCAGGGTCCGCACCGGCCGCCGATCAGGGCCTGTTCGCTGCCCGGGGCGCGGCAGTCGCCGCATTCGAGACTGACCAGCAGCGTTCGGGGCGGCGCCGGAGCCATCCGTTCGGGTGGCATCTTGTCGGTGAGCCGCCTGCGGACGAGGGCCGCCGCGTGGTGGACGGGGCTGGGGAGGCCGTCGGTGAGGGCGTGCAGCAGTTCCGTCTCGGTGGCGCCCCGCTCGAACCACTCGGTGACCTGTGGTTCCAGCGTCGCGCAGTCCGCCGCCGACAGGGTGAGCGGGGGCGCGGTGCGTCCCAGCGCGGCGAGCAGGACGAACGCCCGGGAGCGGGTGGGCCGTTGCCGGTGCTCCTGCGGCGGTGCGTCGCCCCTGGTGAACGCCGCCCACCACGCGTCGTCCCGCGCGGTCCGGGAGAAGAACGTACGGGTCACCCACAGCAGGCACTCGTCACGCGCCACGCACTCGCTGCCGCGCCGCAGGTGCCCGGCGTCCTGGAGCCGGTTGAGCGCGGTGCGCAGGGCGCACTGGCCGTACGGGAGCACCTTGGCCAGGGTTTTCACGGAGATGTCCGCGCCCTCGGGCAGCCGGTCGAGATATGCGGCGATGGACGCCTCGCGGGCCGGGAGGTGCGCGAAGTCGCGTTCGGTACGCGGAAGTTGGGCGGGCGCCGAACGCTTTCCGTACCCCGGACCGGCCATCGGATGCGGGTGCGAGGCGGTGAGCGGGGAGGAGTGAGGGGAGGTGTGAGGTGTGCCCGGGGCGGCACTAAGCTGACTGTCAGCCATGAGATCGCGATGCCTTTCAGAGATCGCAAGGGTCTTGCGATCGGAGTGGTCAGACCCCTGTTTTGGTGTTCCAGCACCGGCAGGGGTCGTTCTGCGTCCACAGGGATGGCCCTGTTCCCGGAACGCTAGAGGGTCACCACCGTCCGTGGCAAACCGGTCACATGTGGTCAACGCGTGCTCGGCCGGCCGGGCGTTCCGGCGGTCGGCTTTCCGGTCAACTCGCCGGTCGGGCAGGGAGGGTGGGCGGGTATGTACCCGTCCACCCATTCCGCTGAAAGAGCGCTCGGACTTCGGGGCTTGAGCCCCGGGGTGAGAGGGGCAGCGAGTCGGCTGCCGAGCGCAGCAGGCACAGCGGACGTTCCGGGGAGGACCTCGGGAAACGCATCCATGATCAGCTCGTCCACGGGCTTGCCCGGTCAGCACCCCGCTGCCGAAGCCGGCCGGACGGAATCCCGCCTCTCCTTACGCGCTGACCCCGGATGTGTTGGGCTCCAGCACCTTGAGCCAGACCAAGCACAGGTGGGCGAGGTGGAAGCCTCCGGTCCATTGCCAGGCGATCCGTTTCCGCTGCGTAGCCCCTTGCCCCGGTTCCCGGGGCGAGTGCCATCACGAACTTGGCAGCGCGTACGTATTGATCCAAAACGCTTCAGGTTCATGCTCATTGACGGTGTGTGAGTGATAGCGAACCTCGGACGTCCGACCGGCAGTGATGCCCCCACGTCACACCATCGAGCGACGGCAGGCCGAACGGAAGGCCGCATACCGCACTCCAAGGTCTCTGCTGTCTCCTCGGCGAGCCGACGATGTCCTCCTGCCGGAGCCGGCGGGGGTAGATCTCCGCCTCGGTGCCTCAGGTGCCGGGCAGTCGGGTGACGATCTCCTGGCCGGTGTCACCGAGGGCGTCAACGGCACGTGCCAGGAGGGGTGTTGAGTATCAGCCGCGGGCCAGGGACCGGGTCGATGGGCAGGGGAAGTGTCGGAGCAGTCAACCTTCTGCCCAATTATCACCTCAAAACGGACGAAAGAGAAAGTGGAGATATTCGCATAAATTCACATTTGCCGAGTAGGGGTGAATTCGGTCAAGGGGTTCGGTTTTCCCTTGCGGGAAGGTGTGAGTCCGCAAAAGATCTCCCTGTTCCCAGCGCAAGGAACCATGGGAGGGGATTTCATGAAGATTGTCAGCAGATCAGTCGCTTTCGCTATCGCGGGTGCAACTCTGGCCACTGTCGGATTTGCCGCGCCAGCCGCCGCAGATGGTTCTCAAGTCAGCGCTTCCGGTGCCACCGGCACCTCCGAAGTCACCGTCACCATCCATCGCCGCGAGGATGGCATGCGGCCGCCTGCGGGGTTGGGTGACCCCTCCGAGTGGGGTGTGGTGAAGATCGAAATCAATGCTTCGACAGATGACATTCAGCCGGCGGCAGGAAATACCTGCCAGAATGTCACTCATGGTCGGTGGTGCTACGGGTGGGAGCCGACGACCCCGGTGGGCAGGAAGCGTTGCTATTCGAACTACATCGCGGACGTGCAGCACAGGAGCACGGTGAGGGTTCAAAACGTCGACTACAAAAGTGGCTGGGCGGCGAAGGGTGCTACATCCTACGCCAGTGTAACCACCGGCACGGCCTGGACTTGCTACGCCTACTATGCTAATGCCTAGATGCAATTCCTGAATTGTCAGGTGAATTCCTGACGGGAGGGATGAGCTGGTGCGAGTCTCTGGTGTCACACGGGAAACCATGTGGTATCAGGGCTCTCGGCTCAGGTTTAAGAATGAAGAGGGAAGAGAAATCGGAAATTTTCCGGGCGCTCGCGCCGTATTGCTGACAGTGCCACTCGGGAGTGGCTTGCTGCTTGGCCTGCTGGGCCCTCTTGCCGGAAAATGGGACAATCCCGTCGGGGTGGTCATGGATGTCATTTTTTCTGGCGGGTGGCCATGGGCCTGTTACGCATTCCTGGTGGGCTATTCCCGTCGGTCAAAAGTTGAAGCAGTCATTCTTGCGCCTTTTGGGCTGGCTATCGGGGTAGTTACTTACTACCTGCTCAAGGATTCGATTCTTACTGTCGCCGTCCCAGACGGATTGCAGACCCCAGGTGACGGATCGTCCTCTAAAATTGCAGCATGGGGAGTGTTTGCGTTTATATTCGGGGTGCCTCTTGGGCTCTTGGGCAACGTTGCGCGAGTGCCGGGTATCGGTGGCCTCTTCTTTCGGCTACTAATTCCCTTGGTGGCCTTTTACGAGACCTCTACGCGCTTGGCAAATGAATCACGTGGGCCGAGTTTGATCGTCATTAATACCTGGAATACGGTTCGGTTCGCCGCAGTTGCTGTTGCGTTCGCTCTGGTAGGACACACAGTGTGGCGTTGGTGGTATGTCCGGCGTACTCGTTCCTCAGGTTCTTGGACCGTTTCCTAAATGGTGAGGTTGAGAAAGCGTTTGTAGCTGCAGAGGGTGGCGGCGAGACCGGGGAACTCCAGGTAGTTGCGGGGGTGGCGTTCATATCGGTGGTTGAGCCGACGGTAGCCGGTCGGCCAGGACGTTGGGTCGGCCGCGCGGTGAGGGGCCTGCCGTGACAGGTCCTGTTTCCGCGCGGCCTCCCGCCGAACCGGACATGACGGTTTCCCGGTCATCCAGTTCTCCAGTGACTACTGTGTGAGTGTCCTGGCCGGCTGTTCCGAGCGGATGCGGTTGTGGCAGACGTCGCAGGCCGCAACCGTTTTGCGGCGCGGTTGGAGCATGACGCGCGCCCAGTCCGAAGGCTGCTGTCCGGCATGTGTGAGGTCGGCCAGAGCCCGGACGTGGTGCACTTGCCCGTTGCCCTTGCTTCCGCAGATCTTGCAGGTGTTCGCCAGGAGACTTGCGATGAGTTCCTTTTGCGGACAGTCCACCCGGGCCGACTTGCGGTCGGCGAGTTCAGCCGCTCGCTGCCGGTGGAGAGGGATTCCACCGAATGGTGCCACCAGTGATTTCCCGTTCTTCCGCTCGATACGTTCCTCGAAGCAGACTTTGAAACAGATGAGGCTGCAGGCGAGGGAGAAGAAAGCTACGACAACATGCCGGCAGGGCGGGGGTGACGACCTCGGCCGCAGTCTTGTCGATGGCCTTCTCGGCGACGTCTTCCGCCTTGTGCGGCTTGGTGACGTCGGCCGTGGTGGTCAACGCGTGCTCGGCCGGCCGGGCGTTCCGGCGGTCGGCTTTCCGGTCAACTCGCCGGTCGGGCAGGGAGGGTGGGCGGGTATGTACCCGTCCACCCATTCCGCTGAAAGAGCGCTCGGACTTCGGGGCTTGAGCCCCGGGGCGTCAGATGAAGGGCAGTGGACCGGGCAGCAGCCAGGTCGCCGAAGCCGCCCCGCCGACGCAGGCCGTCGCCCAGCCCGCCCAGGCCCGCCCGGAGAGGCTCCGGGCCGCCTGCGCGGCTTCGGAGGCGATGGCCACTCCCCACATGAGCGCCAGGAGCAGATCGCCCCATGCGATCGCGGGCCGCCCGATGACGAGCCACCCCGCCGCGCAGGCTCCCAGCCCGGCGGCCATGAAGGACAGGGCCGCGCCCGCCCCGGAGGTGTGGGACGGCCTGCGCCCGCGGTGCGTCAGGATCAGCGCGATCTCTGCGAGGGCCGCCGCTATGGCAATCATCCGTGTACTTCCTGCGGGCGTGGCTCATGGCCCGCCGCGCGGCCGCCCGGCGAGTTGGGCCATAAATGATCGTTTTGCGGCGCAATGGAAGCATACGGTGTGCGTTTCGAGCCACTTTCGAAGGGGGTCATGGGCCGGTGCCGGGTGGACCGGGGAGGACGGGCATCGCCCGGCCCACCCGGCGGCGGCCCGGTCGCGGCGGGGGTGCGGCGACGGGGGGTCTCAGTCTCGGCGGGGGCCGATGACGGTGGCGCCGTCGTGCACGGTGATCGCCAGGGCCGGGCAGATGTCGGAGGCGTCCAGGACCCGTTCGTCCGGCTCGATCCCGTCGGCCCGGGCCCGGGCGCGCTCGTCGTCCAGGGCGAACACCCCGGGGACGGTTCCCGCGCACATGCCCGATCCCTGGCACAGCTCCCGGTCGACGCGTACGTTCCAGCTCATCGCCGTCTCACCACCCGATCGGCATGACGCGCGGCCCGCGCACCAGCATCTCGGACTTCCACGTCACGTCGGCGGCCACGTGCAGGCCGGGGAAGCGGGTGATGAGCGCGGACAGCGCCTCCTGGAGCTCCAGCCGGGCCAGCGGGGCACCCAGGCAGTGGTGGACGCCGTGGCCGAAGCCGAGGTGCTGGTTGCCCTCGCGGGCGATGTCGAGCACGCCCGGGGCCGTGAACCGCAGCGCGTCGCGGTTGGCCGCGCCGACGGCGACCAGGACCGGGCTTCCGGCGCGGACGAGCGTCCCGCCCACCTCGACGTCCTCGATGGCGTAACGGGGCTGACCGGCACCGCTGCCCAGCGGCACGAAGCGCAGCAGCTCCTCCACCGCGTTCGGGACCAGCTCGGGTTCGGCCCTGAGCCGGGCCAGCTGCTCCGGGTGGTCGAGCAGGGTGAGGACGAAGTTGGGGATCTGGGAGGCAGTGGTCTCGTGACCCGCCACGAGGATGCCGACGCACAGGTCGACGAGTTCGAGCTCCGAGAGCCGGTCGCCGCCGTCGCGGGCCTCGATCAGGGCCGTCATCAGGTCGTCCTGCGGCTCGCGGCGGTGCTGCTCGATCAACCCGGCCATGTAGGCGCGCAGTTCGTCGCGGCTGGCCTCGAACTCCTCCGCCGTCAGGGAGCTCGTCGACAGCGCGTCGTCGCTCCACACCCGAAAGCGCGGCCGGTCCTCGGTGGGCACCCCCAGCATCCGGCAGATCACGGCCACCGGCAGCGGCAGCGCGAACAGGTCCACCAGGTCCGCCGGCTGCCCGGCCGCCTCCATGTCGTCGAGGAGGCTCGCGGTCAGCTCCCGCACCTGGGGGCGCAGCTTCTCGACCTGCCGGACCGTGAACGCCTTGGCGACCAGGGAACGCAGCCGGGTGTGGTCCGGCGGGTCCATGCCGAGGATGCCGCCGTCGCGCTGGCCCTCGGACTGCCTGGGCTCGTCGTGCGAGGCGGCGAGGGCCCGGCTGAAGCGCTGGTCGCCGAGGACGAGCCGGGCATCGGCGTAGCGGGTGACGAGCCAGGCCGGTTCGCCGTACGGCATCTGGACCCGTAACAGTCCCGGCCGGTCGCGTACGCGCTCGTACTCCTCGGCGAGCCGGAGTCCCTCGGCGGTGTTGAAGGGGTAGGCGAGGGGGGCGGCATCTGCTGTGGTCACTGCGGACCTCCCATATGTAAGCAGCTGCTTACAAACGTAGAAGCGATCCTTCCGGGCAGTCAACGACGCTTTACGGCCGTTATCCTGACGGGCCGTTCGAGAGGAAATCCGCCATGACGCCCGCCCCCGCACCGTCGTCCGGAGAGCGTCGCCGGGACTCCGCGGCCACCCGGCAGCGGCTGCTGGAAGCCGCCCGCGACCTGTTCGCGGAGCGGGGCTACGAAGCGACGACAGTGCGGAGCATCGCCGAGCGCGCCGGGGCGAACCAGGCCCTGCTCTTCCGTTACTTCGGCTCGAAACAGGGTTTGCTCACGGAAGTCGTGGCGCAGGGAGGTCTCGAACAGTTGCGCGCGACCCCGCCCGAGGAACTCTTCGAGACGGCCCTGCGCTCGATGCTGAGCCACAGCGCGGGCAGTGCGGAGGACCGCTCCCTGGAGGTCTATCTGCGTTCCGTGGGCCGGGGCGACGAGGCGGCCGGAACCCTGCGGGAGCTGGGCGAGGAGTACCAGAGCGCCCTGGCCGGGCTGTCCGGCACCGAGGACGGCGCCCTGCGCGCGGACCTCGCCATGGCCTGGCTGCTCGGCATCGGCCTGATGCGGACGGTCGTCGCCCGAGAGCCGCTCGCCGGTGCCGATCCGGACGACGTCTGCCGGCTCGTGCTCGGCACGCTCGACCACCTCTGGTCCGCGCCCGGGGAGAAGGACGGGGACGGTACGGCGTGACGGACGGCCGGTCGGTCGGAGGAACGGTCGGAGGAACGGGAAGGGGCGGCCCGGCTCCGCGCCGTGCCGCCCCGTGACTCCGTGGGTGCGGGTCCCGCTCAGCGGTGCTCGCGCTCGAAGGCGGCGAAGGCCACCTCCTGGCGCCATTCGGCCGCCGCCTTCGGGTTCTCCGCGAGGTAGTGGGCGCAACGCGGGCTCGGCCGGTTGTCGCCGGGACGGCTGCCCCGGCAGACGGGGACCGGGCGGTAGTCGGACCGGGCGCGGTCGGCGGTCCACAGGCTGCGGCCGTCGTTGAACGCGTGCTCCAGGGAGGCGCGGGCCAGGTCCTTCAGCTCGGGGTAGGACAGGTTGTACGTCCGGGACGCGTACCGGTACTCGTGGCTGATGTCGATCCGCGAGACCCCCGGGTCGTCGGTGGCCAGGACCACCGGGACGCCGTAGCTGCGGTAGGCGTTGAACGGGTGGTCGTCGCCCGCGATGCCGAGGATCTGCTTGTTGCTGGAGAACGGCACCTCGACCGCGACGTCGCGCCGCGCCATCGTCCGCGCGAGCTGCCGCCAGTCGTCCTCGTGGACCAGGTCCACGCCGTGCCCGATGCGTTCGGCCCCGGCGACGAGGACGGCCTCCCGGATGTGGAAGGTCAGGTCCTCCGGCTTGACGAGGCCGGGCGCCAGCTCACCGGCGTGCAGGGTGAGGTGGGAGTCGGGGTACTGGCCGCGCAGGTACTTCAGCATCCGCATCTGGAGGCTGTAGTTGTCCAGCGAGCTCTGCCAGTCCTCGGGCTGGACGAGGTTGACCGCGACGAAACGCGGGTCGCGCTCGGCCAGCCGCATGCCGACCGCCATCTGCGTGAACACCCGGGCCGGGGTGCTGCCCCGGGACACCTGGGAGATCCACTTGACGGGCAGGCGGCAGCCCGGGGCGGGGCGCGGGGTGTCGCAGTGCGATGCCGCCCGGAACTGCGCGTCCGTGTCGTCGGCCTCCTGGATGGCCTCGTCCACCACCTTGTCGAGCTTCCCGCCGGCCACGAGCTTGCGGTGGAAGGCCGCCAGGTCGGGGTCGTAACCCACCTGCTCGGACAGCGCCTTCGAGCTGTCCGACGCGGGCGTGACCAGCGTCTCCAGGTAGAACTGGTTGTTCTTGACGACGGTGTCGGCCACGTTCGCGAGCATCTTGCCGCGGGTGTACCAGGTCGCCATGCCGAACTTGTCGAACGTGTTGAAGAAGTGGTCGTGCCCGGACTCGCCCGGCGGGAAGTCCTGCATGGACCAGGCCCGGATGACCTGCTGCCGGAACGCGGCATCGGTCCGCGCGTCCGAGGCGGGCCGCTTGCCGGGTCCGCACGGCGGTGCGACGGCCGTCATCGTCGCGTCGATGCACAGCCCCTGCTCGGCCGCGAGCTCGATCAGGTACTCCGTCGTGACGGCGCCCGACAGGTGGTTGTGCAGGTCACCCCCCTTGGGCAGGGCCTTGAAGAACTCCTTCTGCCGCTCCGGCCTGTTCCGGAGCGAGTCCAGGTACGCGGAGGTCCTGCGCTCGGCCGGGGTCACCGGGCGGTGCGCGGCGGGCCGCGGCGAGGGGTCCTTCGCCGGGGCGGCGGCGGCCGGGAGCGCCGGGAGGAGGGAGAGCGCGGCGAGTGCGGCGAGTCCGGCCGGGAGCAGTGACGTGGGACGGTGTGCCGTCCGGAGTGTTGGAATCACGGCCGAATGATCGCGTTCGACGAAGGGGTTTCATGCCCGAACCACATATATGGGCGAGAACGTCCACTCGATCGAGTGGGCAGTGATCAAGCGGAGCAACCGGCTGCCCGATGACTGCTAATCACTCGTTCCGGCCCGTGCACCCGAAGGCTTCCGGGCACCGGCCTCCGTCCCTAACATCACACACATGTCGATCACTTCTCGCATACCTGTTCTCCATGCCCGTGGAGAAGCCGTCGTATTTGTGGAGAACGATGTGCTGACCGTGCGTCGACCGCACGAGCAGACGCACATCCCGCTGAAGGCCATCAGCCGGGTACTCGCCGAGGGGCAGTCCGTCACGATCGAGCTGATCGCCGCGCCGACCACGGACAAGGCGCACGTCCACCGGGTCCGGGACGTGGTGGGCGCCGCCGTCGCCTTCGCCGACGCGGTGAACGCGGCTCTGCCGGGGCGGACCGAGGAGACGGAGGCGATCGACGGCGCGGACCTCGTCTGGGGCGAACGCCTGTACCAGCCGAGCTACCGGAACTGGCTTCGCGGGATAAAGCGCGGCGCGCTCGTCGCGGCCCTGGTGGTCATCGGCTCATGCGTGCTCGTGGGCTTCACGGGAAGCCCGGCCGCCATGACCGTCATCATCCCGTTCGGCTTCTTCGGGACGGTGATCCTCGCGCTCGGCGCGTTCCTCGCCTACATACCGGTCGAGGAACGGTACCTGCGGAAGCACGGCGTCCGGACGGCCGCCATCCGGCTCCAGGACCAGCCCGGCCTGTACGCGTACACGGATCGGGGCGGCTTGGTCCGTACCGTGCGGCACTCCGTCCCCACCTGGAGCATCGAAGCGGCGTACGACCCACACGATTCCGGCCGGGTGCTCCCGCTGCGGTCGCGGGGCCGGCGGATCCGGAGCGCCGTCCTGGCCGCCTGCACCCTCGGCATCGGCCTCCTCTTCGCCGCCGGGGTCGTCGCGGCGGTGGTCGGCGCCTTCCTCGGAAAGTTCGACAGCCTGACCTGAGGCGCGCCCGCACGAGGCGCACCGGCCCCGGTCGCCGGGACTCCTTCGGGGCGGCGTGGTCGCGGGTGAAGAACGTGTGCGTTTCCAGGACCTCGTCGAGCCGCCGGGCCCGGCCCTCCTGGATCCGGCGGGTACCGGCCTCCGGCCGGCCGATGAAAGAGCCGCTCACGAACAGTTCGGGACCCGGCCTCTCCTGCGAGAGGTCCACCCCTTCCCCGCGGCGACGGAGTTCGGCACCGAGCGGGGCGTGTGGCGAGGGGCCGGGATCGAGCTTTTGGGCCCCGGCATGACAACTCCCTGTGACACATGTGCGGTTGTCGGGACTGCGCCTCTTCCGGGCCATCACCGCGTTGGACACGCTGGGTATGCATTCCCATTACTCAGAGTGGAAAGGAGTGGATCATGGTGATGATCGAACGCCGCAAGGCGACGGAGAGCAGAGTGCGGGCGGCGGAGGACGCGGTGGCGCGGTTGAAGGAGAGTTTCTCGGGGGTCGGGATCACCTTGCCCTCGTTGCGGATCGACCCGGTGACGTGCGCGGGGACCGAACCGGAGGCGCCGTTGGTGGACCTCGGGCGATGCAATCTCGACACGGCGCTGCGGCTGAGCGCGGTGCTGGAGGCACAGGGGCTGGTCGGTCATGAGCGGTGAGCGGTTCGAGGGGGACGCGCCGGAGCCGGGCTCGTTCGCGGTGGACATCCGGGACGGCAGGGTGGGGCGCGTGATGGGGCGCGTCGGCCCGTACGTGCAGTTGCGGGCGGCGGGCGGCGGACCCGAGTGGGACTGCCCACCGGAATCGGTGCGCGCGGCGCCGTTGGGGGAAGTGCTGCGGGCCCGCGTGCGGGAGGTCAACCGGGAGGGGAGGCTGCCATGACTGCGGTGGTCGAGAACCCCCCGTCCCCCGAAGGTCGCCCCTGGGACCCCCTGCTCCGGACCCGGGGTGAAACGGAGGAGTTCCCGGTCTGAACGGGTGGGCGTGCGTGCGTGGGTGAGGGGTGGTACCCGGTCGGCCGGATACCACCCCTCACCCATGCGGGTCCGTGGGCCGGAGGTCAGACCCCGGCCGGTTCCTTCTCGGGGGCGCCGGTCGCGGTGGCGGGGGAGGCGGCCGGTTCCCGGGAGACGTCGAACTCCGCCAGCAGGTCCTTGCCGAAGCCGAAGAAGTACGTGGCGAGGAACCCGGTGAGGTACCCCACCAGCAGGCCGCCCGCGTAGATCGCGATCGTGGTGCCGAGGCCGCGGTTGCCGTCGAGGAGGGGGAACAGGGCCCAGCCGGACGGGCCGATGGCGGTGGAGCCGACCTTGTCGCCGAGCTGGTTGAACAGCCCGATGAAGCCGCCGCCGAACGCCCCGCCCACGCACGCCGTGACGAACGGGCGGCCCAGCGGGAGGCTGACGCCGTAGATCAGGGGCTCGCCCACGCCCAGCAGACCTGCGGGCAGGGCGGACTTGATGGTGCGGCGGATCGACTCGTTGCGGGGGAGGCGGAAGTAGACCGCGACCGCCGCGCCGACCTGGCCGGCGCCCGCCATGGCGAGGATCGGGAGCAGGACGGTGTAGCCCTGCTGCTCGATCAGGGTGGTGTGGATCGGGATGAGCGCCTGGTGCAGGCCCAGCATCACCAGGGGCAGGAAGAGTCCGCCGAGCACGAAGCCCGCGCCCGCGCCGCCGTGCGAGAGCAGCCAGTCGGCGAACGTACCGATGGCGGTGGAGATCTCACCGGCCACGTACATCAGGCCGAAGATCGTCACCAGGCCGGAGATCAGCACGGTGAGGGTCGGGGTGACCAGGACGTCCAGCGCCTCCGGCACCCACCGGCGGCACCACTTCTCCACGTACACGGCCAGGACCGCCGCGCCGAGCGCGCCGAGCACACCGCCCTGGCCGGGGGAGAGCTTCTGGCCGAAGGCGTCGATGTTCGCGACGCCCGGGAACACGATGATCGCGGCGACCGCACCGCCCAGGATCGGCGTCCCGCCGAACTCCTTCGCCGTGTTGAAACCGACGAACACGGCGATCAGCGCCATGAAGCCGGCCGCCATCGCGGCCAGGGCGGGGGTGACGGAGGTCAGCCAACCCAGGTTCACCAGCAGGCCGTTGAGGCCGGCGATGATGCCGCAGCCGATGAGCGCCGGGATCAGCGGGACGAAGATGTTCGCGATCCTGCGCAGGAACAGCTTGAACGGGGTGGCGTTCTTCGCCTTCCGCGCCGCCTTCATCGCGGCGCCCCGGTCGGCCAGCTCCTTCGCCGACGCGGCGGGGGAGTCGGGAGAGGGGGAGCCGGCGGGGGAAGGGGCGGCGGGGCCGGATGCCCCGGCCTCCGCCACCAACCGCTCGAACTCCGGCGTGACCCGGGCGACGGCGCCCGGGCCGAGGACGATCTGGTACGTGTCGTCCTCGACCACCCCCATGACGGCGGGGACCGCCTTCAGGGCCTCGTCGTCGACGAGCGAGCGGTCGTGCAGACCCAGCCGGAGCCGGGTCATGCAGTGGGCGATGGAGCTGACGTTCGCGGCGCCACCGACGAGGGGGAGGATCGCGGCGGCGGTGGCGCGGTTCTTGTCCTGTGTTGCCATGGTGCGTGGTGCCTTGCTGTGGGGGGAGGTGCGGGGTGGAACCGGTGGGTCAGGTGGTGCGGGGAGCGGCGGCCAGGGCGGTACGGAGATGGCCGTCGGAGGAGGCCAGCAGCGCGGCGGCGGTGGGGCCGTCGACCTGGCCGAGGATGGTGAGGATGGCGTTCTTCACCTCGCCGTCGGTCGCGGCGAGCGCGGCCTCGATCTCCTCGTCGGACGCCCCGGTGGCGAGCGAGACGATCCGGCGGGACCGGGCGCGCAGCTTCTCGTTGGAGGCACGGACGTCGACCATCAGGTTCCCGTACGTCTTGCCGAGCCGGATCATCGTGATCGTCGAGATCATGTTGAGGACGAGCTTCTGGGCCGTGCCCGCCTTGAGCCGGGTGGAGCCGGTGAGCAGCTCCGGGCCGACGACGACCTCGATGCCGTGCTCGGCCGCCGCCCCCAGCGCGGAGTTCGCGTTGCAGGACAGGCCGAGCGTCAGGGCGCCCTTGCGGCGGGCGTGCTCGACGGCGCCGATCGCGTACGGCGTGCGACCGGAGGCGGAGATGCCGACCACGGTGTCGTCGGCGGTGAGGGCCAGGGCGTCCAGGTCGGCGGCGGCCAGCTCCTTGCTGTCCTCGGCGCCCTCGACGGCCGTGACCATGGCGGTCGGGCCGCCCGCGATCAGGCCGACGACCTGGGACGGGTCGGTGTTGAAGGTGGGCGGGCACTCGCTGGCGTCCAGCACGCCGAGCCGGCCCGCCGTGCCCGCGCCCGCGTAGATCAGGCGCCCGCCGCGCGCCATGCGTTCCGCGATGCCGTCGATCGCGGCCGCTATCTCGGGCAGCCGGGCGCCGACGGCGTCCGGGACGGACCGGTCCTCGCCGTTCATGATGCGGGCTGTCTCAAGGGTGCTCAGCCGGTCGATCTCGGCGAGCTCGGGCCGGAACGCCTCGGTGGTGAGTGTTTCGAGCTGGGCGCGCAGGTCCCCGTGGTCGTCGGGGCCGGCGGGAGTGAGGTCGGCGATGGAGGTCATGGAGGGTGACTCTGCCTTTTCGGTCTCGGGCTCGTACGGTGCTGCGGATGGGGGGTTCGGGGCGAACGGGTCCGCGCTCGGGGGTGCGAGTGCGGGGTTCGGGCCCGCGCTCGGGGTGTGAGGGCGGGGTTCGGGGAGGTCGGGGTCGGGGGACGGGGGCGCGCGAGAGGCGGGGCGGGGGCGGGTCAGCGGGGGCGGGGCGTGTGGCGGTGGGCCAGTGCCTCGTAGGAGGCGGAGAGGGCCGGGGCGGCCGTCTCGTACGTACGCTGGGCCACGCCTATGAACAGGCAGTCGACGACGAGGAGTTGGCTCGTGCGGCTCGACATGGCGGCGGGGCGCAGCTCGCTCTCCCGGGCGGTGGACGTGGTCAGTACGTGGTCGGCGTACTGCGTGACCGGGCCGTCGGGGCGGCCGGTGATCGCGACCGTCGTCGCACCGCGGTCGAAGGCGACCCGCAGCGGCTCGATGACGTCGACGGTGGAGCCGGAGTGCGTGATCGCGATGGCCACGTCGCCGGAGCGGAGCTGCACGGCGTTGGTCACCGCCAGGTGCGGGTCCGTGTGGGCGTGCGCGATCAGCCCGATGCGGGCCAGCTTCTGCGCGAGGTCCTGGCCGACGAGCGAGGAGGCGCCCACACCGTAGATGTCGATCCGCCGGGCGGTGGCGGCGGCGGCCACGGCGGCACCGAGCTGGACGGTGTCGAGCCCGGCGGCCGTGTCGGCGAGGGTCTGCTGCTCGTCGTAGGCCAGCTTGGCCACCACGTCGGCGATCGGGTCGTCGACCGCTATGTCCGCGGTGACGGCGGGGGCGCGCCCCGACTGCTGGTGCGCGGCGAGCCCGGCGAGGGCCAGCCGCAGATCGCGATAGCCGGGATAGCCGAGGAGACGGGCCGTGCGGACCACGGTCGCCTCGCTGGTGCCGGTGAGTTCGGCGAGACCGGTGACCGTGAGGGCGGCGCAGCCCGCGGGATCACCGGCGACGGCCTCGGCGACGCGCTGCATGGAGCGGGTCATGGACGGCGCGAGCGTGCGCACCTTGGCCGCGAGGGCCGCGGGGGCGGGCGGGGAATCGGCGCTGAAACTTTCCTTCAAGTCGTTGGTCACATTTGAAAGATATTTTCAACCGGGTTGCCCGTCAACCCCCCTTTTGAACCTGCGTTCCGGCGGCGTCGGCCGGGCGTCGTTCCGGTGCGGCCCCGGTGCCGCTCCGGCCCCGTCCCGGGAGCGCTTCGGACAGCGCGGAAACGGCGGGGCCGGTGCGTGGGGCCTTCTCGCGGGCGGAGCGACAATGGGGCCATGGAGATGAACCCCTTGGAACAGGCGCTGCACACGGCCCGTGCCCTGGTCATGGCCGATCTCGCCGCGGGTGACGTCGCCGAGGCCGGGATCGTCTCGTTGGTCGAGGACGCGGTGACCCACCGCCGCTGGTGGGTCGAACAGTGGCCCGACGGGGCCGCGTTCGTGGTCGGGCTCGTCGCCCAGGACGTGCAGGACGCGTTGCTCGAACGGTACGGGCGGTGGCCGCTCTGCCCGGTCTGCGACGCGGGCGACCCGCACGCCCTCGACGTCGAACCGGAACTGGGCCCGGACCCGCACTGGGTGTGCACCAAGGCGGCCGTGGCCGTGGCGCCGGTCGGCTCGCTCGACGGGATACTGCGCCGGTGACCGTCTACATCGATCCGCCCCAGTGGCCGGGGCACGGGCGGCTGTGGTCGCACCTGGTCAGCGACGTGTCCTTCGACGAGCTGCACGCCTTCGCGGCGTCCATCGGCTGCCCGCCGCGCGCGTTCGAGCGGGACCACTACGACATACCGGAAGAGCGGTACATGGACGCGGTACGGGCCGGGGCGAAGGAGATCGGCCCGAAGGAACTCGTCCGCCGGATCACGGAGGCGGGGCTGCGACGCCCCAAGGGACGCCCCGCCCCCGGGGCCTGATGGCGGTCCGGGGGCGGGGCGGGGCCGACGTGCCGTCAGACGGCCGGGTGGTCAGGCGGTCGTGGGCTCCGCGCCCCGGCACGCCTCCACCGGCGCGTCCGACGGCGCCGCGGCGGGCGCCCCCGCCACCCGGCGCGACCTGCCGCCGCCCTGCAACCGCAGCGAGAGCACCACGGCCGCCAGCGCCACCACCGTCATCGCCGCACCGGCCCACGCGGTCGCCGCGAAACCGAAGTCCGCGTCGATCACCGCACCGCCCAGCCAGGGGCCGCCCGTGTTGCCCAGGTTGAACGCGGCGGTGGCCGTCGCACCGGCCAGCGTCGGCGCGGCGCCCGCCACGTTGAACATCCGGGCGTTCAGTGCCGGGGCCGTGTAGAACGACGACAGGCCCAGCAGGAACGCGAGCCCGACCGCGGCGACCTGGTACGAGGCGAACAGCGCCAGCGCTACCAGGAGGACCGTCGAGGCCGCGACACCGCTCATCAGCACCCCGAAGAGGTGCGCGTCCGCGACCCGGCCGCCGATCGTCGTACCGACCAGCGCCCCGATCCCGAACAGCGCGAGCACCGTCGGCACCCAGCCCGAGTCCAGCCCGGCGACATCGGTCAGCAGCGGGGCCAGGTAGCTGAACGCGCAGAAGACGCCGCCCGCGGCGAGTGCCGTGACCACGATCGACAGCCACACCTGCCGGTCGCGGTAGATGCCCAGCTCCTGCCTGATCCGGGGGCGCTGCTCCGGCAGCGGAATGCGCGGGATCAGGGTCGCCACCCCGACCAGCGCCACGGCGGACGCCGCGCCCACCGCCCAGAACGCCGACCGCCAGCCGAAGTTCTCGCCGAGGAACGCCCCCAGGGGCACCCCCAGCACGTTGGCGATCGACAGTCCGCCGATCATCACGGCCATGGCGCGGGCCCGCGCGTTCACCGGCACCATGGCGATGGCGACCGCCGCCCCCACCGCCCAGAACCCGGCACAGGCGAACGCGCTCACCACCCGGGACACGAAGAGCACCTCGTACGTCGGGGCGAGCGCGCCCGCGACCTGACCGAGGCCGAAGACGGAGATCAGGGTGATCAGAGTGGTGCGGCGCGGCAGCCGGAGCGTGGCCACGGCGAGCAGCGGGGCACCGATCACCATGCCGATCGCGAAGGCGGATATGAGGAGCCCGGCGCGGGGTATCGACACGTCCATGTCGTCGGCGATGGGCGGCAGCAGTCCGGAGAGCATGAATTCACTGGTCCCCAGGGCGAAGACCGAGAGACCCAGGACGTACACGGCGAGAGGCATGCGGGAGCGGATGACGGCAGAGTCGGGCATGACAGCTGCCAACAGCGATCACATGCCGCCGCATTCCCGGCGTATCGGCAACGTTGCGGCATTGTTTCCCACCGGCGTTTCCCACCGGCGTTCCTCATCGGCGTTTCCCGCCGGTGGTGCGGGTCCGTCAGTGGTTGAGCAGTTCCAGCTCGGTCAGCAGGTTCCGCCGGGCCCGCTGCTCCCACCGGTCCGCCCCGTACGGGGTGCGGAACAGCCGGGGCAGTCCGAGCAGCTGGCGCAGCACCGTCGCCCGCCCCTCCCGGAACGCGTCGTCGGGCACGAAGCCGTACTCCTCGCGGACCTGTGCCGTGTACGCCGCGTAGTGCCGCGGGTCCGCCGCCAGGATCGCCAGGTCCGCGTCGCACAGCACCTCGCCG
This sequence comes from Streptomyces sp. NPDC002669, assembly GCF_042889165.1. NCBI lineage: Bacteria > Bacillati > Actinomycetota > Actinomycetes > Kitasatosporales > Streptomycetaceae > Streptomyces > Streptomyces sp. NPDC002669. Next base: position 175,940 of record NZ_JBIAQQ010000011.1, read on the forward strand.
TCGGTGTCGCCGGGGGCCGGGTCGTGGGTGACGGTGAGGCGTACGAGGCGGGCCACCTCGGCCGTGACCCGGTCGGGCACCCCGGCCTCCGGGAGCGCGCGTTCGGCGAGCGCCGCGCTGCGCTCCTCGTTCTCGGACCGGTCGGGCCGGTACACCGCGTCGTGGAACCAGGCGGCGAGGCGTACCGCGTCCGGGTCGGCCGCGTGCCCGGCGAGGGTGTCCACGTGGCCGAGCACCGCGGCCAGGTGCGCGGTGGTGTGGTACCGCCGCTGCGGCTCGGCCCAGCGCGCCAGCAGGTTGTCGGCGTACGGCGCGGGGTCGGGTGCGGCGGCCCCGCCCCGGGCGCGGACGAGCACCTCCCGCCAGCGCTCCCGGAGGGAGCCGTCGACGCCGTCGGACCCGTGGGCATCGCCTGCACGCGCGCTGTCGCTCATGCGGTCGACCCTATCGGCGAACCCCGGGCCGCCCGGCGGTGATCCGGCCGGTGATCCGGCCGTCGGGGTGTGCGGGCGTGCGGGCGTCCCACTCCCCGGGCCGGGTCTTGTCGGACCGTGGGGCAGTCGCTAGCGTGCGGCCGTGACGGATCTGACGAACCCGGCGAACCGGACGGCCCCGGCCCCGATTCCGGCCCCGGCGGTCCCGGTGGCGGCTCCGGCGAGGGCCCCGATGGATCTCAACGCGGATCTCGGCGAGGGGTTCGGGCACTGGACGCTCACCGACGACGACGCGTTGCTCGACTGCGTCACCAGCGCCAACGTGGCCTGCGGGTTCCACGCGGGCGACGCCTCCGTGATGCGGCGGGTCTGCGACCGGGCGGCGGCCGGGGGAGTGCGGATCGGCGCCCAGGTCGGGTACCGGGACCTGGCCGGGTTCGGGCGCCGCTCGATGGACGTGCCGCCCGCCGAACTGGCCGCGGAGGTCGCCTACCAGATCGGCGCCCTGCGGGTGTTCGCCGAAGCGGCCGGGTCAACGGTCTCGTACGTCAAACCGCACGGCGCCCTCTACAACCGCGCCGTGTGGGACGACGAGCAGGCCGCGGCCGTGATCGAGGGGGTCCGGCTGGCCGGCGGCGGCCCGGCGGTCCTGGGGCTCCCGGGGTCGCGCCTGCTCGAACGGGCCCGGGACGCGGGCCTCGCCGCCGTCGAGGAGGCGTTCGCCGACCGCGCGTACACGCCCCGGGGAACGCTGGTCCCGCGCGGCGAGCCCGGCGCGGTGGTGCACGACGGGGACGAGGTCGTACGGCGCAGCGTCGGCATGGCGGTGGACGGGGCCGTCATCGGGGCGGACGGCAGCCGGATACCGGTCGCGGCGCGCTCGTTGTGCGTGCACGGCGACACCCCGGGCGCGGCGGCGCTGGCACGCCGGGTCAGGGCGGCACTGGAGGCGGCGGGCGTGGCCGTACGGGCGTTCACGTGACCGCGGACGGCGCCATGAACGCGGGCACCGGCACGGATGCGGGTACGGACGCCGTCCCGGGCATCGAGGTCCTTCCGGCCGGGCCCGGGGCGCTGCTCGTCGAGCTGTCGTCCGGCGAGCACGCCGAGGCGTTCCACGCCGAGCTGCTGCGGCGCCGCGCGCTCGGTGAACTGCCCGCCGTGCGCGAGATCGTGCCCGGCGCCCGCACCGTCCTCCTCGACGGCATCGCCGACCGCACCCCGGACGGCCGCGCGCGGCTCGTCCGGGAACTCCGTTCCTGGCGGACGCCCCCGCCGCGCCGCGACACCGGCGCGGTCGTCGAGATACCCGTCGTCTACGACGGCCCGGACCTCGCGGACGTCGCGGCGGCCTGGGGCGTCGCCGCCGCCGACGTGCCCCGCATCCACGCGGGGACCGAATTCCGGGTGGCGTTCTGCGGGTTCGCCCCCGGCTTCGGCTACCTCACGGGCCTCCCCGAACGGCTGCACGTGCCGCGCCGCGCCACCCCGCGCACCAGGGTCCCGGCCGGTGCGCTGGCCCTCGCGGGGGCGTACACCGGGGTGTATCCGCGCCCCTCGCCCGGCGGCTGGCAGATCGTCGGGCGGATGCACGGGCCGGGCGCGCTGTGGGACCCGGCCCGGGAACCGGCCGCGCTGCTGAGCCCCGGGGCCCGGGTGCGGTTCGTCGCGACGGAGGCAGGGCCGTGACCGGGGCGGCCGGGACGGCCCGGGGCGGGTCCGTCGGCGCCGTCGGCACCGTCCGGGTGGTCCGGGCCGGGGCCCTGACCACCGTTCAGGACACCGGCCGCGCCGGCTGGGCGCATCTCGGGGTGCCGCGTTCGGGCGCCCTGGACGCCCCCGCCGCCCGCCTCGCCAACCGGCTCGCCGGGAACGGGCCGGAGGCGGCCCTGCTGGAGACGACCGTCGACGGCTGCGCGGTGCGCCCGGACCGGTCCGTGCTCGTCGTCGTCGGCGGGGCGCCCTGCCGGGTCACGGTCGACGGGCGGCCCGCGGCCTGGGGCGCGCCCGTGCGCGTACCGGCGGGCGCGGTGCTCGAAGCGGGCCCCGCGGCGCAGGGCCTGCGCGGCTATCTGGCGTTCGGCGGCGGCCTGTTGCCGGAAGCCGTGCTGGGCAGCAGGTCGGCCGACCTGCTCTCCGGGCTGGGCCCGGCCCCCCTGCGCGACGGCGACGTGCTCCCACTGGGCCGGGCCCCGGCGGTTTTCCCGGGCGCCGATGCCGTGCCCTGGCCGGCCGCGCCCGCCGAACTCGTCCTGCCGCTGTCCCTCGGCCCCCGCCACGCCTGGTTCACCGACGACGCGCTGCGCACGCTCACCACGGCCGTGTACCGGGTCTCGCCGCACAGCAACCGGATCGGGCTGCGCACGGAGGGCCCGGCCCTGGAGCGGGCCCGCGCGGGCGAACTGCCCAGCGAGGGGATGGTGCTCGGCGCCGTCCAGGTGCCGCCGGACGGGCGTCCGGTGGTGTTCCTCAACGACCATCCGACGACCGGCGGTTATCCGGTCGTCGGTGTCGTGGACGAGGCCGCGCTCGCGGGCGCGGCGCAGGCCGTGCCCGGGACCCGGGTGCGGTTCGTGCCCGGCGGGGGACGATCCGGCGGAAGGCGATCCGGCGTCAGGTGACCCGCTCACCGGGCGCGTTCGTGCGGTGCGCGGCCCGGAAGGGCCGCGGTGTCACGTCACGAGGGGGCGGGCAGTCCGAAGTGGTCCATGACGATCCGCAGCGTCACGGCACCGTCGGCGTTGAAGTCGGGGTCGGCGTCGTACGCCGGGGTGTGCCGGCCGACTATCCCCGCGTCCAGCAGTTCCCGTACCAGCAGGTCGCCGCTGCGCCGTGACTCGCGGCGCCGGCCGACGTTGAAGTACGACTGCTCGAACCCGCCCCGGCAGTGCTGGAACTGGAAGGGGTGGTCGGGGCAGTGCGGGATCATGTAGTTCTGCCCGTGCGGGCACTCGCACGCGGGCGTGGTGGCCAGGAACACCGTCTCCACCCGGCCGGGCCCGCCGAAGCGTTCCTCGTAGCGGAACCCGGTGATGTCGCGCGCCAGGTCCGCCACGGCCGTTCCCCGCCCCGGCAGGTCGGCCGCGTCGTGCGTCGCCCAGGACCAGCCGGCCGATTCGCCCCGGGTGCGGGCGGGGTACCCCGCCTCGGCGAGGACGGCGGTCAGCGTGGGCAGGTCCAGGCCCTTGGCGTAGGTGACGAAGGTGCCGGGGGCGATCGGAACGCCCGTCTCCCGCACCACCTCCCGGGCGAGCGGGGGCGAGGGGAGACCGAAGGCGCCGACGATCGCCCGTACGAGCCGGTCCTCGTCGCCGTAGTGGTGGTCGAAGCAGTCGTGGTCGTCGTCCGCGTCCGCGGCCTCGCAGTGCGCGCCGGGGCCTATGAGTCCGGCGGCGAGCAGCTCGACGGACAGGTGGTCGGGATTCTCGCCGACCCGCTGCCCGATGTCCTCGAAGCTGAAGCCGAGGACCAGACGGCCGTCGCGGTAGTAGTCGAAGGCGGGCCCGTGCGCCTTCGCGCTGCACGGCTCGGTCACGAAGACCACGAGCTCCGTGCCCTGCGGGCAGACCTGCCGGTAGTCGACGCCCTCGTAGTCGTCGATCTCGTCGTTGAGCATGTCGTGCACCGCCCAGGCCCACCCGTTCGCCTCGCCGTGGGCGAGCGGTTCGCGCCGCAGCCCGCGCAGACCGGCGGTGAGCGCGTCGGACGACAGACCGCGGGAGAAGACGATGTTCACCTCGTGGCCGGGAAAGGAACCGTGCATCCAGCTCGTCATGCCCAAGACCTTAGACACCGCCACTGACAACGCGATCTGCCGGAAGGCCCGTCGGCCCCCGGCAGATCGCGTCGGGTCGGTGCGGTTGTGCGGTCGGTGTGGTTCCTGCGGCTGGTTACGAGGCGGCCCGGAACCCCCTCAGCCGCAGCGAGTTGCCGACCACGAAGACCGAGGAGAAGGCCATCGCGGCCCCCGCGATCATCGGGTTGAGCAGTCCGGCCGCGGCGAGCGGCAGGGCGGCCACGTTGTAGGCGAAGGCCCAGAACAGGTTCGTCCGGATGGTGCCCAGGGTCTTCCGCGACAGCCGGATGGCGTCCGCGGCGGCCCGCAGGTCCCCGCGCACCAGCGTCAGGTCGCCGGCCTCGATCGCGGCGTCCGTGCCGGTGCCCATCGCCAGACCCAGGTCGGCCTGGGCGAGCGCGGCGGCGTCGTTGACCCCGTCGCCGACCATGGCGACCGAACGGCCCTCGGCCTGGAGGCGCTTGACGACGTCGACCTTGTCCTCCGGCATGACCTCCGCGTACACCTCGTCGATGCCGACCTCGGCCGCGACCGCCTCGGCCACCGCCCGGTTGTCACCGGTGAGCAGGATCGGGGTGAGGCCGAGGGCCCGCAGCCGGGCGATGGCCTCCGTGCTGGTGTCCTTCACCGCGTCGGCCACCTCCAGGACCGCGCGCGCCTCGCCGTCCCAGGCGACCGCGATGGCCGTCCGGCCCGCGGCCTCCGCCTCGGCCTTGCGGCGGGCCAGCTCCACCGGCAGGTGGATCTCCCACTGGGCGAGGAGCTGTTCGCGGCCGACGAGGACGGCGTGGCCCTCGACGATGCCCTGGACGCCGAGTCCGGCGATGCTGGCGAAGTCCTCGGGGGTGGGGAGGGTGGTGCCGGTGCGTTCGGCGGCTCCGGCGGCGACGGCCTGGGCGATGGGGTGTTCGGAGGCGTGTTCCAGGGCGCCGGCGAGGCGCAGGACGTCGTTCTCGGTGGTGGTGTCGGTGGTGTGGACGGTGAGGAGGGTCATGCGGCCGGTGGTGACGGTGCCGGTCTTGTCGAGGACGATGGTGTCGACGCGGCGGGTGGTCTCCAGGACCTCGGGGCCCTTGATGAGGATGCCGAGCTGGGCGCCGCGGCCGGTGCCGACCATGAGGGCGGTGGGGGTGGCCAGGCCCAGGGCGCAGGGGCAGGCGATGATCAGTACGGCCACGGCCGCGGTGAACGCGGCGGTCAGACCCGAACCGTTGCCGAGCCAGAAGCCGAGCGTGCCGAGCGCGAGGGCGATGACCACGGGGACGAAGACGGCGGAGATCCGGTCGGCCAGGCGCTGGGCGGCGGCCTTGCCGTTCTGGGCGTCCTCGACGAGCTTGGCCATCCGGGCCAGCTGGGTGTCGGCGCCGACCCGGGTGGCCTCGACGACGAGCCGGCCGCCCGCGTTGAGGGTCGCCCCGGTGACGGAGTCCCCGACGCCGACCTCCACGGGCACGGACTCACCGGTCAGCATCGACGCGTCCACGGCCGAGGCGCCCTCGACGACGGTGCCGTCGGTGGCGATCTTCTCGCCGGGACGGACCAGGAACCGGTCCCCGACCTGGAGTTCGGCCGTCGGCACGGTCACCTCGCGGCCGCCGCGGATGACGGTGACCTCCTTGGCGCCGAGTTCGAGCAGCGCCTTGAGGGCCGCGCCCGCCTTCCGCTTGGAGCGGGCCTCGAAGTAGCGGCCGGCCAGGATGAAGGCGGTGACGCCGGCGGCGGCCTCCAGGTAGATGTTGCCCGCGCCGTCGCTCCGGCCGATGGTCAGCTCGAAGGGGTGCGTCATGCCGACCATGCCCGCGGTGCCGAAGAACAGCGCCCACAGCGACCAGAGGAACGCGGCCGTGGTGCCGACCGAGATCAGCGTGTCCATCGTCGCCGCGCCGTGCCGGGCGTTGGTGAACGCGGCCTTGTGGAACGGCCACGCGGCGTACGTGACGACCGGGGCCGTCAGGGTCAGCGAGAGCCACTGCCAGTAGTCGAACTGGAGCGCCGGGATCATCGACATCGCGATCACCGGCACGGCGAGCGCGACGGCGGTGAGCAGCCGCTGCCGCAGCGGGCGCAGCTCGTCGGCCCCGTCGTCCTCGGCGGCGGCACCCGGGGCGTCGCCCCCGGCGCGGGCCGGCGGCGCGGGCTCGTGCGCGGTGTAACCGGTCTTCTCGACGGTGGCGATCAGGTCCTGTACGGAGATGTCCTCACCCCGGTAGCTGACCTTCGCCTTCTCGGTGGCGTAATTGACGGTGGCCTCGACACCGTCCATCCGGTTGAGCTTCTTCTCGATGCGAGCCGCGCAGGAGGCGCACGTCATGCCGCCGATCGCGAGCTCGACCTCTGCGGTGGTGCCGGTGGTGGCCCCGGTGCCGGTACCGGGGCCGGGTGTGGCGGTGTGCGCGGACACGATGTCCTCCCTGGCGGAGACCTTGATACCCCTAGGGGGTATGCATTGCTGACTCATGTATACCCCCCACCCCTATGAATTGCAAGGGTGGAAATGCCGCCGGGGCCCGGAGTGTGCGCGTCTGACCGCCCGATGTGCGTCTGACCTCACGTATCTTCGCCTGGCGTTGAGCTGCGCAGTCGATGTACCGGCCCGTAGGCTGGTCATTGGACTAGACCTATTGCCGCTTCTGGAGGATTGGGATCCCATGAGCAACCGTGCAGTCCTGGAGGTGATCGCTCTCGACGCGGAGGACGCGGTCGCGGCCCAGTCGGGTGGTGCGGACCGGCTGGAGCTGGTCACCGACATGGCGGCGGACGGCCTGACCCCGTCCCGGGCGACCTTCGCGGAGATCCGGGCGGCCGTGGACATCCCGCTGCGGGTGATGCTCAGGCTGGCGGACGGCTTCGCGGCCGGTGACATCGAGGAGCTGGTGGCCAGGGCCCGCGAGCTGCGGGAGGCGGGCGCCGAGGAGTTCGTGTTCGGCTTCCTCGACGAGGAGGGGAACCCGGACCTGGTCGCCGTCGAGCGCCTGGTCGCCGAACTGGACGGCTGCCGGTGGACCTTCCACCGGGCGATCGACCGGGCCGCCGACCGGGACGCCCTGCGCAAGCAGCTGGCCGACCTGCCCGGCCTGGACACCTACCTCACCGCCGGTTCGGCGAAGGGCGTCGACGACGGCATCCCGACCCTGCTGGTCGAGGCGGCGCGCCGGGGCGAGGCCGGGTACGAGCCGCAGATCCTGGTGGGCGGCGGCCTGCGCCTGGAGCACCTGCCGGAGCTGCTGGCCGCGGGCATCGATGCCGTGCACATCGGCGGCGCGGCCCGCCCGCACGGCTGGTCCGGCCCGGTGGACGCGGCGGCGGTACGGGAATGGCGCACGGTCCTGGACGCGTGACGGGCCGGGGCCGACGAGCCGCCGGAACGGGCGGGCCGGAGGCGCAAGGGCCGGGGCCGGGAGGCGCGAGCCCCGGCCCCGTACCCCTCGGGCCCCCGGTCAGACCCCCGGCGCCGCCAGCTGGTCCGGCAGTTCCGCCGAATGGACCACGGTCAGCCCCGACACCGCACGCGTCAGCGCCACGTACAGCCGGCGCAGCCCCGTGCGCTCGTCCGGCTCCCCGTCCACCACCGCGGCCGGCTCGTCCAGCACCACGTAGTCGTACTCCAGACCCTTCGCGAGCGAGGCCGGCACCAGCGTCAGCCGGGACTCGGCGCTCGTCTCCTCGCCCGGGGAGAGGTACGCGTGCCCCGCCGCGGTCAGGGCCTCGGCCAGCACCGGGATCCGGGCGTCGGCCGCGATCAGGCCGATCGAACCCTCCCGGGCCAGCGACACCTCGCACTCCGCGAGCACCGCCGCGTCCAGCTCCGCCGGATCGGCCACCCGCCGCACCTCCAGCGAACCCGGCGACTCGCGCACCGACTCCACCGCCGCCATGTCCGGCGAGATCACCGGCAGCAGCCGCGACGCGTACGCGATCACCTCGCGCGGCACGCGGAAGCCCGCCGTCAGCTCCTCCACCACCGCGTCCGGCTTGCCGAGGTGGTGCAGCGCCTGCGCCCAGCTCTCCGTCGACCACGGCGTGGTGCCCTGCGCGAGGTCGCCGAGCACCGTCGCCGAACCGGTCGTGCAGCGCCGGCCCACCGCCCGGTACTGCATGGGGGACAGGTCCTGCGCCTCGTCGAGCACGACGTGGCCGAGCGAGTGCGTGCGCGCCACCAGGTCGCCCGCCTCGTCGATCAGCACCGCGTCCGCCGCCGACCACTTCGCGGTCTTCACGCTCCGGGCGGGCTTCGGCCACAGGATCGTCTTCTGCTCGTCCTCGTCGAGCAGCCCCTCCGCGTGGGCGGCCAGGAACTCCGCGTCCGACAGCAGCCGCAGCACCAGCTTGGCGGGGTCGACGACCGGCCAGATCGCCTTCACGGCCGCCTTCACCGCGGGATTGCGGGCCACCGCGTTCTGCACCCGGTCGTCGGGGGCCTCGCCCGCCTCCTCCATCCGGACCAGGACGGCGTGCGCGATGCGCTGCGGAAGCGCCTCGTGGGCGGCCCCGTAGCGCATGTCGCGGGCCAGGAGCTCGTTCACGATCTCCTCCAGCTCGTACGCCGGAATCCGCCAGCGCCGCGAGCCGCGCACGACCACGACCGGCTCCGTCGGCGGCGTCACGTGCGAACGGACCGCCCGCCGCAGCACCTCGGCCATCCTGGCGTCGCCCTTGACGACGGCGGCGTCCGCCGGGTCCGTGCCGCGCACCTCGACGCCCGCCGTCGCCACCAGGTCGTCGACGGTCGCCTGCTTCACCTCCAGCTCGCCGAGCGCGGGCAGCACCTGCTCGATGTAGTGCAGGAACGACCGGTTCGGCCCGATGACCAGCGTGCCGGTACGGGCCAGCCGCTCGCGGTGCGCGTACAGCAGGTACGCGACCCGGTGCAGGCCGACGGCCGTCTTCCCGGTACCGGGACCCCCCTGCACGCACACCGTCCCGCCGAGCCCGCTGCGGACGATCTCGTCCTGCTCGGGCTGGATCGTCGCGACGATGTCCCGCATCGGGCCGACACGCGGACGCTCGATCTCCGCCTGGAGGAGCTTGCTGGTCTGCTCGGCCTCCGAGGGATCGGTGAGGTGCTCGTCCTCGTACGCGGTCAGCTCGCCGCCGGTGTAACCGAAGCGGCGGCGCTGCCCGACGTCCTGCGGGTCCTTCCGGGAGGCCCGGTAGAACGGCTGCGAGACCGGCGCGCGCCAGTCGATGACCATCGGGTCGCCGTCGGAGTCGTGGACGTGGCGCCGCCCGATGTAGAACCGGCCCTCCCGTCGCCCACCACCGCCCTTGTCCGAGGCGCTGCGCGCCGCCCCTTCGGATGCACCCTCGGCCAGATCGCCTCCGACCCGGTGCAGATAGTCCAGGCGGCCGAAGAAGAGGGGAGTGTGGGAGAGGTCGGCGAGCGACTTGATGCGCTCGTCGATCTGGGCCTGCAGGACGGCCGCGTTGACCCAGTTCGCGGTGACGTCGCGGATGTCGAGGGCCTGGGCGTCCTCGCGCATCGCGCGCAGCGCGGAGCGGGACGCGGCGAGATGGGCGCGTTCGCGAGCCAGGGGATCGGTGGTGTCGCTTTCGAGTTCGTGCGCGGGCACGGTGTTGCCTCCGGCTTTTCGACGCAGGACGGCGGACCGCACCCCGCCCCGGGCGACACCCGGGAACGATGTGATGCGGTCCGCTCGGGAATCGATCACGGGTGCGCACAGCGGGTGTGCGCACGGCTGCCGGCCGGTTTCCGTCCGGTCGGCGGCGCTCCCCCGGCTGCCGGCACGGACCCTCACGGGCCGCCGGTACCACGGTGCGGGAGGCGGGCAGACCGGCGATTGTATCCACCGGGCCGGGTTCGGGCCAACGGATATCGCCCGGGGCGGCACCGCGCCCGCCCCGGGCCGGGGCCGTGCCGCCCGGGGCGCGGCGTAGGGTGATCGGACCGCCGCCCGACCGGTCCCGTCGTGCGCGGAGCCGGTGCCGTGCGGGTGCCGTCCCTCCGCCACGGACGGCACGATCCTTGGTCGTCGCGGCTCGGACCGGGTGAGGGGGAGCGAAGATGCTGATCACTGTCGCAGAGGTGGAAGCCGCGGCCGAGCGGATCGCGGGGCATGTCGTACGGACCCCGACGGTGCCGAGCCCCGGGCTTTCCGACTTCCTGGGCGCACCGGTCACCGTGAAACTGGAACTCCTCCAGCGCACCGGCTCCTTCAAGGCACGGGGCGCGACGGCGAAGCTGCTCGCGCTCGGCGAGGCCGAGCGCGCCGCCGGTGTGGTGGCGGTGAGCGGCGGCAACCACGGCATCGCGACCGCGGTCATGGCCGGCGCGCTGGGCATCGGGGCGACCGTCGTCATGCCGCGCTCCGCCCCGGACCGCGCCGTGGCCGTCGCCGAGGCCGCCGGGGCGAACGTCGTCCTCGCCGACACCATGGACGAGGCGTTCGCCCTCGTGGACGCGTTCCGGGCCAAGGGCCTCGCCCTCGTCCACCCCTTCGACGACCCGGTCGTCATCGCCGCCCAGGGCACCGTCGGCCTGGAGTTCGCGCAGGACGCCGGGGAGCTGACCGACGTACTCGTCAGCATCGGCGGCGGGGGACTGATCTCCGGCGTCGCCGCCGCGCTGCACGAGCTCCGTCCCGGGGTACGGGTCTGGGGCGTGGAGACCGAGGGTGCGCGGGCGATGTCGGAGGCCCTGGCCTCCGGCGGGCCGGTGCCGGTCGAACTGTCCTCGGTCGTCTCGACGCTGAGCGCCCCCAGCGCCTCACCACTCACCTACGAGCACGTCTCGGCGCTGGTCACCGACGTGCTCACGGTGAGCGACGCGGAGGCCGTACGGGGCACCCTCGACCTGGCCGACCACGCGAAGGTCTGGGCCGAGCCGGCCGCCGGATGCCTGCTGCCCGCGGCGCGCCGGGTGCTGGAGCGCGTCGGCGGGGACGCGAGGCTGGGCCTGGTGGTCTGCGGCGGCAACGCGACGACCGCCGACGTGGCCGCCTGGGCCGACCGCTTCGGACTGTGCCGGCCCCTCCCCGAGCGCCCCTGACCTCTCCCCGGGGTACCCCCGACGTCTCCCCGACTGCCCCGTGGCCCCGCGTTCTTGGGCATTTCCCGGCACTTTCCGGCGTTCCCGGGCATCCCGCCCGATCCGCCGGTCCACCCCCCGGTCCACCCACCCGCCCACCCGCGGGTCCATCCCGTAGGGGACGGCATGCGACCGGAGGTCTACACGGGTCGTGCGCCGGTTCAATCCACGGGCCGATGCCCGCGGGGGCCCGGCGCAGGACCATGGAACACATGAGCACCGTCACCCTGAACCCCCGCAGGACCGGCCCCGCGCACGGCGCGACCGCGGTCACCGGTCACCACCGCACCCACCGCGTCGGCGACGCGGCGCGCGCCGTCAAGGTCTTCGTCCGCGCCGCGTTCGGCGTGGTCGTGCTCGGCGAGTACGCCGAGGAAGCGGGCATACGCCGCCGCTCCCACTGAGCACGCGGACCGCTTCCCCGTGCGCCGGTTACCGCCTCAGCTCCCGGACAGCAGCTCGTCCGCGTCGACGATCCGGTACGCGTACCCCTGCTCGGCCAGGAACCGCTGGCGGTGCGCCGCGAAGTCCTGGTCGATCGTGTCGCGGGCGACCACCGAGTAGAACCGCGCCTCGTGCCCGTCGGCCTTCGGCCGCAGCACCCGGCCGAGCCGCTGCGCCTCCTCCTGGCGCGAGCCGAACGTCCCCGACACCTGGATGGCGACGGTCGCCTCCGGCAGGTCGATGGAGAAGTTCGCGACCTTCGACACCACCAGCACGCCGATCTCGCCCGACCGGAACGCGTCGAAGAGCTTCTCGCGCTGGGCATTGCTCGTCTCGCCCTTGATCACCGGGGCGTCCAGGTGCTCGCCCAGCTCGTCGAGCTGGTCGATGTACTGCCCGATGACCAGGGTCTGTTCGCCCCGGTGCCTGCGCACCAGGGCCTCCGTCACCTTCCGTTTCGTCGCGGTCGTCGCACAGAACCGGTACTTCTCCTCGGCCTCGGCGGTCGCGTACGCGAGACGTTCCGAGTCCGTCAGATTGACCCGCACCTCGACGCAGTCGGCCGGCGCGATGTAGCCCTGCGCCTCGATCTCCTTCCACGGGGCGTCGAACCGCTTGGGCCCGATCAGGGAGAAGACGTCCGACTCCCGGCCGTCCTCGCGCACCAGCGTCGCGGTGAGGCCGAGGCGCCGCCGGGCCTGGAGGTCGGCGGTGAACTTGAAGACGGGCGCGGGCAGCAGGTGCACCTCGTCGTAGATCACCAGCCCCCAGTCCCGCGAGTCGAACAGCTCCAGGTGCGGGTAGACGCCCTTCCGGCGGGTCGTCAGCACCTGGTACGTGGCGATGGTGACCGGCCGGATCTCCTTGCGGGTGCCGCTGTACTCGCCGATCTCGTCCTCGGTCAGCGAGGTCCGCTTCACCAGCTCGTGCTTCCACTGCCGGGCCGAGACGGTGTTGGTCACCAGGATCAGCGTGGTCGCCTTGGCCCGGTCCATCGCCCCGGCCCCGACCAGGGTCTTCCCCGCGCCGCAGGGCAGCACGACCACACCCGAACCGCCGTGCCAGAACCCCTCGACGGCCTGCTTCTGGTACGGGCGCAGCGTCCAGCCGTCCTCGACCAGGTCGATGCGGTGCGCCTCGCCGTCCACGTAACCGGCGAGGTCCTCGGCGGGCCAGCCCAGCTTCAGCAGGGTCTGCTTGACCTGTCCGCGCTCGGACGGGTGCACGGCCACGGTGTCCGCGTCGATCCGCGCCCCGACCAGCGGCTGCACCTTCTTCGAGCGCAGCACCTCCTCCAGCACGGGCCGGTCGGTGGAGGTCAGCACCAGGCCGTGCACCGGATGCTTGGAGAGCGTGAGGCGGCCGTACCTGGCCATCGTCTCGGCGATGTCGACGAGCAGCGCGTGCGGAACGGGATACCGCGAGTACTGCACGAGCGCGTCGACCACCTGCTCGGCGTCGTGCCCGGCGGCCCGTGCGTTCCACAGCCCGAGCGGGGTCAGCCGGTAGGTGTGGATGTGCTCGGGCGCGCGCTCCAGCTCGGCGAAGGGCGCGATGGCACGACGGCAGGCGTCGGCCTGGTCGTGATCGACTTCGAGAAGCAGTGTCTTGTCGCTCTGGACGATGAGAGGTCCGGTCACGCGCGGCCCTTTCTGCTGCGGGGACGGCCGGGAACAGCCGGGACGACCGGCAACGGCCAAACGTCCAGTGTGCCGCATGAAGGGGACATGGCGCGTGTGTCGTCGCGCACGGCCCGCCCCGGTCGCCGGGCGGGACGGGCCGCAGGGCCGGGGCGGGCGCCGAGGGCACGACGGCCGCCGGTCCCGGCGCCCGTACCGGTTGCGGACCGGTGCTCAGGCCGTGGCGTCGTCGGCGAGCTCGGCGACCCCGGTGATCCGGTGCAGGGGGTACGTGCGGATCTCGTCCGCCGTGTGGTCGTACGCCGTGACGAAGCCGCCCTCGACCCGGACCGGGGCGATGACGCGCTGGCTGGCCGCGCCGTCCGCGTTGACGTAGCCGATCCAGAGCGCCGAGCCGGTCATGGCCGCGGCCTGGACGGTGGCGAGGGTCTCGGCGGAGGTCGTGCGGGGCAGCGAGCCGGACGGGGCGGCGGTGGTGTCGGAGGCCGTGGCGGTGTCCTTGCGGGCCACCGTGGCGGCGGTGTCCCCGGCGCGGATCGCCCGGACCGCCGCGCCGAGCAGGGTGCCGTCCGGTACCGGCGGGCCCTCGGGGACGGGGACGGGGGGTGTGCGGGGAGGGGTGCGGCGGGCGCCCGCGCGGGTGATCAGGACGTCGCCGTCGGCGGACTCGGCGGCCGGGGCGTACCCCATCTCGCGCAGCCCGTCGAGCAGGGACGCGGGGTCGACCTGGGCGGCCAGGGCCGTCGGCGCGAGACGGCGCAGGCGCAGGGTGACCGAACGCCGGTCGGCGAGGATCTCGTTCAGCACGGCCTCGTCGTCGCAGCGCACGTACGAGGAGGCGGCACCGATCCGCAGGTGGCCGTGGCGGCGGGCGACGTCGTCGATGAGGTAGCTGAGCGGCTGCGGGACCGGTGTGCGGCTGTGGGCGGCGAGGAACGCGTGCAGGTCGGCCGCCGACTGCCCGGCGTCCAGGGCGCGGCGCACGGACCCGGGGGTGAACCGGTAGACCGTCGCGCCGCCCTTCGACTCGATGTCCGCGAGGGCGGAGAGCATGTCGGCCAGGGGGCGTTCCAGCGGGCCGGGGGCGACGGCCGTGAGGTCGGCCTGGAGCAGGACGTGGTCCAGCGGCTCCGGGATCAGGGGCGCGAGCAGCGCGGCGGCCTCGGCGGGCCCGGAGCCGAGCAGGGCGCGGGTGTGCGCGGCGAGCGCCCCGCGGCCGGTGATGCCGAGGAGTTCGGACTCGTTGAGCGTCCACAGCGCGATGCGCGACCGCAGGTCCGAGCCCCCTTCCGGCGCTCCTGCCGCTGCGGCGGCCCCGGCGCCGCGCAGGGGGCGTTCCCAGCGGAGCCGGGCGAGCACGGTCTCCGGATCGGGGGCGGTGCCCGGTTCGAGGGCGGCGAGGAGCGCGAGGACCCGGTGGCGCACCTCGGGGGCGGCGGAGCGGTCGAGTTCGGGGCCGAGCGCGGACAGGACCCGGCCCTTGGCGTCCTGCCCGCCGATCAGCCCGGGGGTGCGGGTGGCGGCGAGCCAGGCGGTGGCGAGCGCCACCCACCGTTCCTGGGCGGGGAGTTCGGCCCAGTCGTCGTACGCGGGCGTCGGGGCGTACCGCTCGTCGGCCTCCCCGTCGGAGGCCAGCAGCCCGGCCGCGTAGGCGGTCTCGGCCCAGAACGCGGCGACCGGTTCGGGGACTTCGAGGGCGGCGGCCGTCCGCTTCAGGTCCCGGACGCCGAGCCCGCCGGCGCGCAGTATCGGGGGGCCGCCGCCGTCCCAGTTCTTCAGCAGCTCCTCGACGGTGCTCACCGCCAGGAACGCCTGCCCGGCCGCGGCGCTGTCCACAGCCTGTGGATCGCGCCGGGCGACCGCCTCCACGGCCGGTGGGCGCGGTTCCGGCACGCGGTGGGCGCGGCCGGCCCGCAGGTGCAGGGCGGCCTCGCGGGGCAGTACCACGGTGCGGGTCGACACGGGCAGCAGCAGCCCCCGGTCGCGCAGCCACCGCACGGGCGGGGTGGGGTTCGGGGTGATCTCCCCGTACGGCGGTCCCCACACCAGCCGGTCCAGTACGGACAGGGCCTCGGCGGGGGCGGTGTCCAGCAGCTCGGCCATCCGGGTCCGGTCGGTGAACAGCCCGGCCAGGGACGCCACGGCGGAGACCGGGTCGTGGGTGGCGGGCAGCCCGGCGGCGGCCAGGATCTCCTGGAGGCGGCCGGGGGACATCCCCGAGGTCGCCTCGGCGACGGTCGGCCCGAGGCCGGTGGGGGAGGGGTGCTGCGGGGACGGGGCGAGGAGTTCGCGCGCGGTGCGCACCAGGCGCAGCCGGTCGTCCTCCCCCCAGACCAGGGCCTGCTCGCGCAGGGCGGCCAGAGCGCCGGGCAGCGCGTCCGTGATCACCGCTTCCGCGTCGTCACCGCTCCGGTTGTCGCCGTCCGGGCCGGTGCCGTCGTGGCCGTCGCCGGTGAGCAGGCCGAGCAGCGTCTCGTACGGGGCGGGGTCGGGCGCCACCGCGAGGGCCTCGGCGGTCTGCAGGGTGAACTTGTCGAGGTGTTCCAGCGCGCGTACGACGGAGGCGCGGGTGCCGGCTCTCGTCGCGAGCTGGGTGATGTCGCCCGGAACGGGGCTGAGGAGGTCGGGACGGGCACGCAGCAGCCCGGCCAACGATTCGTCGTCCCGGGCACGGAGGGCTTCGGCGAGCGTCCGCGGTGGTGTGGTCATCCCCATCCGCCCCACGGTAGCCCCCATCCGCCCCGGGAAGGCCGCCATCCGCTCCGGGGCGGAGGGCCGTCCGGCACCGGCCGCGCCGCGGCGGACGCCGGGGCAGGCCCCAGGACGGTCGTTCGGGGCGGGGCCGGGGCGCTACCTTCGGTGCAGGGCGGCAGAGGGGAATCGACGCGTGGGGATCGAGAGCGACCAGCTGGTCTACGACTACCTGAGCCGGGTCGGGGACCTGGCCCAGCAGCAACAGCTGTCCTCGGGCGCCCGGATGAGGCTCGTCTCCGAGCTCCGGGGCGAGATCGACCGGCAGCGCGGGAAGCAGTCCGCGGACTCCCCGGCGGCGGTCCGCCGCATCATCGGGAAGCTCGGCACGCCGGACGAACTGGTCGCCGCGGCGGCCGCGGCGGCGGGCGGCACGGACGACGGCGGGGACGAACCCCCGCAACCGGAACGGCCGACGCGCACGCCGAGAAGAAGTACGCCGACGGACGCGGCGGAGGAGACGGACGCGGCGGAGGAGACGGGGAAGGCCGGGACAGAACCCGCCGTGCCCCGTCCGCGTACCCCCCTCAACCCGCGCGCGTCGCTCAAGGAAGTGCTCCGGAAGGCCGGTTCCGGCCGGGCCGCGCCGCGGTCCCGGGCGGAGGAGTCCGGCCCCGGCCCGGAGCCCGGCGCCCCCTCCGGGCCGGTGCCCTCGCCGCCGCACCGGGCCGGTACGGACGAGCTGGGGCCGTCCGGGAGCGACCCCGACTGGTGGCGGATCGAGTCGCGCCCGTTCGGCGACGGCGTCGACGTGCCGGGGTTCGTCGGCGGGGTCGAGATCCCGGCCATGCTGAGGCCGCCCTCGTCGAAGGACGCGGTGCCGGCCCCGCGCACGGGCGCGGACGACGCGGACGACGTACCCGACGACGGGGCGCCGGACGGGGACGAGGCGCCCGAGGCGGACGCGGCACCCCGAAAGCGCCGCCGCATCCCCGGGCTCCGCCGTCGGACCCGCGACGCCCCTCGCGAGGAAGGGACGAGCGGCCGCGGCTTCTCGCACCCCCTGCTGCTGCTCGCCGCCGTGCTGCTGGTCGTCGGCGCCGCCCTGGGCAACTGGCTCGCCCTGGCGGGCGGCTGGCTGATCGCGTACAGCTCGCGCACGCTGTCCCGCACGGAGGCGAAGTGGGCCGCGATGGGGCTGCCGGGCGTGGTCGTGGCGGGCGCCGTGATCTGGCTCTGGGGCCGTACCGAGGGCCGCTGGGGCGAACCCGTCCCGCAGGGCGGGCTGGGGGACGTGCTGGGCGGTATGTGGCCGGTGGTGATCCGTACGGCCGCGCTGGCCTCGGCGGCGTTCCTGGTGTGGCGGGCGCGGCGGCGGGCGGAGTAGGGCGGGAGCGTCCCCCCGCCCGCTCCGCCTACTTCGTCAGGTCCGCCTGGAGCTCGTCGAGGATCTTGCCCGCGGCCGTGTAGCCGATGCCCGCGATCCACAGGCGGTCGTCGACCTCGAAGACCTTGCCGTTCCTGGACGCCTTCAGCCCCTTCCACAGGCCGCTGTTCATCGTCCTGGTCGTCCCCGCCTTGCCCGGGTCGCCGTAGGTGGACGTGAAGACGACGTCCGCGTCCGCGAGGTCGATCTTCTCCGGGGACACGTCGTACGAGAAGCCGTCCTTGGCCTTGTCGGTGATCGCGGGGCGGCCCAGGCCCAGGTCGGCGAGGATCGAGCCGATGTAGTTCTGCTTGCCGTAGATGCGGATGTCGGCGCCCTCGACGAAGCGGACGAAGTTGACCTCCGTCTTTGCCGCCTTCTCCTTCCCGCCGATCGCCTCGGTCACCTTCGCGACGTGGGCGTCGTACTCGGCGAGGACCTTCTTCGCCTCGGCCTGCTTGCCGAGCGCCTCCGCGTGCAGCTGGAAGTTCTCCTTCCAGGCCGTTCCGGTGGACTCCGTCATCACGGTGGGGGCGATCTTGCTGAGCTGCTCGTAGCGGTCGCCGTCCCGGACCTTGCTGGTGAGGATCAGATCCGGCTTCAGCGAGGCGACGGTCTCCAGGTTGGGGTTGGCGATCTCGCCGACCTCCTCGATGTCCTTCGTCCGGTTCCCGGGCAGGTAGGACGGGAAGCCGTCCTCCGTCGCCGCGTGCGTCCCGCCGACGGGCTGCACGCCGAGGCTGAGCGCGGAGTCCAGTTCGCCGGTGTCGAGGACCACGACGCGCTTCGGGGCCACCGGGACCTCGACGTCGCCCATCGCCGTCTTGACGGTGTGCTTCCCGGCCGCCCCGGCGCCGGAGCCGTCGCCGCCGGAGTCCGAGGAACCGCAGGCGCCGAGCGTGAGCGCGCCGGTCAGGGCGAGGGCGCCGAGGACGAGGCCGCGGCGACGGACGGTGAGGGACATGGGCTGCCTTTCGTCGGGGTCGGAATGCCGGTCACGGATGCGCGGGCTCACGACGCCGGAGCCGGAGCGGCCTGCCAGGGAGCCCCCGGCACCACCAGCGGCGAACCCGTCACCGGGTCCGGGACGATCACCGCGTCCAGGCCGAAGACCTCGTGCACGAGCTCGGCCGTGACGACGTCCTCCGGGCGGCCCTCGGCGACGATCCGGCCCGCCTTCATGGCGACCAGGTGGTCCGCGTAACGGGCGGCCTGGTTGAGGTCGTGGAGCACGGTGACGACGGTCCGGCCGCGGGTGCCGTCCGCCGCCGGGGCGGTGAGCCGGCGCACCAGGTCCAGGACCTCCACCTGGTGCGCGATGTCGAGGTACGTGGTCGGCTCGTCGAGCAGCAGCAGATCGGTCTCCTGGGCGAGCGCCATCGCGATCCAGACCCGCTGGCGCTGCCCGCCGGACAGCTCGTCCACCGAACGGTCGCCGAGCGCGGAGACGTCCGTGCGCTCCATCGCCTCCGTCACCGCCCGCTCGTCCTCGTCCGACCACTGCTGCCACCAGTGCTGGTGCGGCTGCCGGCCGCGGGCGACGAGGTCGGAGACGGTGATCGCCTCCGGCGCCACCGGGGTCTGCGGCAGCAGCCCGATCGACTGGGCGATCTTCCGCGTGGGGATCTTCGACAGCTCGGTGCCGTCGAGGAGCACCGACCCGCCGCGCGGCTTGAGCAGCCGGCCCAGCGCGCGCAGGGTGGTCGACTTGCCGCAGGCGTTCGGGCCGACGATGACGGTGACCTGCCCGTCCGGCACGGTGAGGTCCAGCTCGTGGACGACGGTGCGGCCCTCGTACGAGAGCGTCAGCCCCCGCGCGGCGAGCCGGCCGGTCGCGGGCGCTTCGGCCCCCGCCCCCGTCCCGGCCCCGGCCTCGGACGTACGGGTCGAACTCATGCGGTGCCTCCCTTGCGGCCGCGACCGCCGTCCCGCCCGCGGACGATCAGCCAGATCAGGTACGGGGCGCCGACCGCCGCCGTCAGGACGCCCACCGGCAGTTCGGTGGGCGAGAAGAGCTTGCGCGCGAGCAGGTCGGCGAAGACCACGATCACCGCGCCGAGCAGGGCCGAGCACAGCAGCGGGATCTGCGCGGTGCGGGTCGTCCGGCGGGCGATCTGCGGGGCGAGCAGGGCCACGAAGTCGACCGGCCCGGCCGTGCCGGTCGCCACGGACGCCAGGACCACACCGATGGCGACGAGCCCGAGCCGCACCTGCCCGAGCCGCACGCCGAGCGCGGTCGCGGTGTCGTCGTCCAGCGAGACGGTGCGCTGCGCGCGGGCCGCCCACAGCACGGCGGGCAGCAGGAGCAGCAGCGTCCAGGCGAGCGGCGTCGCCTGGTCCCAGCCGCGGCCGTTGAGCGAGCCGGTCATCCAGATCTTGGCCTGCTGGGCGACCAGGTAGTCGCCCTTCGTCAGGAACAGGGTGGTGACCGACCGCAGCGCGATCGCGAAGCCGATGCCGATGAGGACGAAACGGGCCGCGTGCAGGCCGCCGCGCCAGGCGAAGACGTACACGAGCGCCGCCGCGGCCACCCCGCCGATGACGGACAGGTACGGCAGGACGGTGTACGAGGTGATGCCGAAGGTCATCGCGCCGACCGTGAGCGCGCTCGCGCCCTGGCTGATGCCGATGATGTCGGGGCTCGCGAGGGGGTTGCGGGCGACGGTCTGGATCAGCGCGCCGGCGATCCCGAACGCCACGCCGACCAGCAGCCCCGTGACCATCCGCGGCAGCCGCAGCGTGCCGACGACCAGCTCGTCCGGGGACGGCTGCCCCAGGATCACCTTCACGACCTCGCCGGGCGCCACGAAGCTCTCCCCGACGCAGAGGTACGCGACACAGACCGCGGCCAGCAGGACGGCCAGGGCGACGGCCACGAGGGCCGCCCGGCGGTGCAGCAGGAACCGGCCCCGCGCCCCGATCCGTACGACCCCGTACCCGGCGGGCCGCACCCGCACCGCAGCTTCCGTTCCCCTCGCCGTCTTCGGACCGATGGTCCTCGTACCGGTGCTCATGCGGGCACCGCCTTCCGGCGTACCAGGGCGACCAGGAACGGAACGCCGATCAGGGCCGTCATCACGCCCGCCGGGACCTCGCTCGGCGGGAACAGGACCCGGCCGACGACATCGGAGACGAGCAGCATCACGGGCCCGATCAGCGCGGCCATCGGCAGCACCCAGCGGTGGTCGGAGCCGACGACCGCGCGGGCGATGTGCGGGACGGCGAGCCCGATGAACGCGATCGGCCCGGCCGCCGCGACACCGGCACCGGTCAGCACCGTGGCCCCGATGCCGCCGACGATCCGTACCGTGGCGACCTTCTGCCCCAGGCCCTTCGCCAGGTCCTCGCCGAGCGCCAGCGCGTCGAGCCCGCGCGCCACGGACAGCACGAGGACCGTCCCGAGCAGCATGAACGGCCAGGTCTGCTGGACGACGTCGGCCTCCCGCCCGCCGAGCGAGCCGACCTGCCAGAAGCGGAACTCGTCCAGCGCGGACGCCTTGGTCGTCAGCACCGCCGAGGTCACCGAGACCAGCAGCGCGTTGATCGCGGCGCCGCCCAGGGCGAGCTTCACGGGGGTGGCGCCCCCGCGCCCGCTCGACGCGATGGCGTACACGGCGACGGAGGCGATCGCCGCCCCCACGAACCCGAACCACACGTATCCGGTCAGGGTGTGGACACCGGCGTACGCGATGGCCAGCACCACGCCCACCGACGCGCCCTGGCTGATGCCGAGGATGCCGGGGTCGGCGATGGGGTTGCGGGTGATGCCCTGGAGCACCGTGCCCGCGAGCGCCAGCGCGGCGCCCACCATCAGGCCGATCAGGGTGCGCGGCACGCGCAGGTTGCGGACGACTTCGGCGTTGTCGGAGTGCCCGCCGTTCAGGAGGGCGTCGAACACCTCGGACGGGGGTATGGAACGGGCCCCCACGGCGAGGCTGAGGAGTATCGCCACCAGCAGCGCCGCGACGGCCGCCGCCGTCGCGAGTGCGCGTCTGGAGCGGCGTGGTGCGGCGGCTGACATCGGACCCAATCGAGAGCGAAGCAAAGTTAGGCTTGGCTAAGTCTAAGCACCGCCGATTTCGAGCCACAGCCCCCTGCCGGGACAAACGCGCCCCCGCCCCCGAACCGGCCACCGTCCCCGCCCCTGTGCCCGGCCCCCCGCTCTCGGCCCCGCCCCGCGACAATGGATGCCATGCCTTCGCACCCCTTCCCCCTGACGGTCGGCTTCGACCTGGACATGACGCTCATCGACACCCGGCCCGGGATCAAGGCCGCCTACCTGGCGCTCTCCGCCGAGACGGGGACGCCGATCGACGCGGACCTGGTGGTGAGCAGGCTCGGTCCGCCGGTCGACGAGGAACTGCGGAACTGGTTCCCGGCGGAGGCGGTGGCCGCCACCGCCGACCGCTACCGGGAGATCTACCCCGCCCACGCCATCACCCCGAGCCCCGCCCTGCCGGGGGCCCGGGAGTCGATCGAGGCGATACGCGCACGGGGCGGCCGGACGATCGTCGTCACGGCCAAGCACCGGCCGAGCGCGGAACTCCACATGAAGCACCTCGGCATCGAACCCGACGCGGTCATCGGCGGTCTGTGGGCGGAGGCCAAGGGCCGCGCGCTGCGCGAGCACGCGGCCGGCGTCTATGTGGGCGACCACACCGGCGACGTACGCGGGGCCCGCACGGCAGGCGCCCTGTCGGTCGCGGTCACCACGGGCCCGTGCGACGCGGACGAGCTCCGGAAGGCGGGAGCGGACGTCGTCCTGTCGTCCCTGACGGAGTTCCCGGCCTGGCTGGAGACGTACACGGCGGCGTGACCCGCGGGCGGGAGCGGGCCGCGGCCGCTCGGCCACAACCGCTCAGACGCGGCCGGTGTGGGCCTCGATGGCGTCGTGGAGCGCGGGCCACAGCTCGCGGGGGCGGTCGTGCCCCATGTCGGGGACCAGCAGGAGTTCCGCCCCGGGCACGAGGGCCGCGGTGCGTTCCCCGCCGCTGGGGGCGATCAACGTGTCGTCCAGGCCGTGGATCACCAGGGTCGGCACCCGGAGCTCCCGGAGTGCGGAGGCGCGTGAACCGCCGAGGAGCATCGCCCCGAGCTGACGCCCCGCCCCGGCCGGGCAGTACGCGCGGTCGTAGCTCCGGGCGGCCAGCTCGCGGAGGGCCGCGGGGTCGCCGTAGCGCCTGGAGGCCCAGACCAGGTCCCGCTCCGCCGCCGCGACGTACCCCTCGCGGTCCGACGGCTTCGGACCGGAGATCACCGCCTGGGCCTCGGGGCTGGACCGGCCGTACTCGGGTTCGCCGGTCGTGGACATCATCGACGTCAGGGTCAGCACCCGGTCCGGCCGGGCGATGGCCATCAGCTGCGCGAGCACCCCGCCCATCGAGGACCCGACCACATGGGCCCGCTCGATCCCGAGCGCGGTGAGCAGGCCGAGCCCGTCGTCGGCCATGTCCTGGAGCGTGTAGGGCACCATCGCGAGCGCGGCCGGAACGTCCCCCGACTCCACGGCGGCGATGAGCCGACCCGTGTCGACGGGATGGCCGTCGAACTTGGTGGACAGCCCGCAGTCGCGGTTGTCGTACCGGATCACATGACGACCGCGCCCCGCGAGCGCCCGGCAGAAGTCCTCGTGCCAGGCGATCAGCTGGGCCCCGAAACCCGACACGAGCAGAACGGGCGGGTCGGCGGGGTCACCGAAGGTCTCGTACGCGATGGACATTCCGGGCGAGACTTCGACGATCGGCATGCCCGCATTGTCCCAGCACCCACCGCCGGAGGGCACCTCCATTACCGGCAGCACCCGCGGGGCCGGGGTCAGCCCCGCTGTGCGGACGAGACGAAAGCCGCCCAGGCGCCGGGCGCGACATCGAAGTGCGGTCCCGGGACGTTCTTGGAGTCGCGGACGTGGACGGCGGTGGGGCAGGCCGCGACCTCGACGCACTCGCCGCCCTCGCCGTCGCTGTAGCTGCTCCTGAACCAGTCGTAGGCGACCTCGACGCACTCGCCGCCCTCGCCGCTGCTGTAGCTGCTCTTGAACCAGCGCAGTCGCTCGATGCTCATCGCTCTCCCCGCATCTTCTCGATCAGCGTCAAGGACTCCCGGTTGGTGAGAGCCTGCGATCGCATATTCCCATACCGCTCGCTGAAGACCCGGCCCTCGTCCGGGTCCGTGATCAGGCGCGGATGCCCGTACGTCTCCGTGTACGCCACTTCCTGGTGCCCCTTGGGGATGAGCATGGTGAACGACGTGTCCAGGCTGGGGTGTTCCTCGCTGTCCGTCGGCATGACCTGGAGCGGGACGGCGCGCAACCGTCCGATCTCCAGCAGCCGCGACAACTGCCTCCGGTGGGCGGCGCGCCCGCCGATCGGCCGCTGCAGAACGACTTACTCCAGCACGTAGGTCATGGTCGGGGGCGGCCAGCGCTCGAAGATCTTCTGCCGGTCGAGCCGGTCGGCGACCCGCTTCTCGATGGTCTCCTCGTCCAGCAGCGGACGCCGCTGGGCGAACAGGGCGCGTGCGTAGTCCTCGGTCTGGAGCAGGCCGGGGACCGCCTGGTTGCTGTAGTAGTGCAGCGCCACCGCGCCCGCCTCCATCTGGGCGAAGCCGCGGAACCAGCCCGGGTGCCGGGTCCGCGTCTTCGCCAGGGCTTCCCGGGCCTCGTCGGCCGCCGCCCGCAACACCCCTCCGGCGTCCAGCACCGGGTCGGCCCGGACCAGGAAGTCGGGCTGGGGCGTCCGCACGCCCCGTTCCATCGCGGAGATCAGGTCCTCCCCGCAGTGCGTCGCGAGGCCCAGTTCCTTCTGGCTCATGCCCGCGCGCTCGCGCAGGACCTTGATCTGTTTGCCCAGCGCCCTGAAAAGGTGCGCCGTTCCGTCCGATTCGGCCGGCCGCTCCGGCCGTTCCTCGTTCGTCATCCGCCCCGTACCGCTCTCTGCTCGCCCGGTCACGGCCCGCCAACCCGCACAACCGCCGGGCGGGCCCGTGCGGTTACGTGGGGCCATGGCGTCATAACCGGCCAGGCTACGAGCCGTTGGACGCTCCGAGTCCCATGAACGCCGAAATCGCCCTTACGGGTGCCGGGGCCCGGAACCGCGGTCCCGCTCGGCGGCGGAACATTGTTTTCCTACTCGTTTGATGCGGTGGGTTCATGCCCGAGACGACGTATGGCATCGGTGAGGGACCGGCGACCCGGGTCAGCCTTTCCCTGCCTGAAGGGACCGCTGAAGCGATCCGGGCCCGGGCGGGCAAGCGGGAGTTCTCCGCGTCCGGTCGGGAGACGTCCTGTGCGCAGGAGAGGGCAGGTCGGCGACAGGCGTCGTCCCTCAGACTCGTTTGCCCGCCCCCGTCCGGCGGGCGTCATTCAAGTGGTCGTTGATCTGCCGCAGGCGTTGCCAGGCGGTGGCGGGGTCGGTGCCGTCGCCGAGGGTGTGGTGCAGCGCGGGCCGGGTGGCCGGGCCGAGCCGGGCGGGCGTGAAGGCTCCGTGGTCCTTGCCGAGTTCGGCGACGGCGTCGGGGCCGAGGGTGAAGGTGAGGGGGACCGGGGACGGCTCGTGGTGGGCGGGGACGGTCAGATCGGCGCGTGCGGTGCGCAGTTGGCCGATCATGGTGGCGAGGTTGTGCCGGACGGACAGGGCCTCGGCCAGCTCGGCAAGGAGGTCCGCCGCGGAATCGGCGCCGAGGCCGACGGCCAGCGTGATGTGTTCCTCGACGCCGGCCCCGGTGCGGGCCGTGCGCGTGGTGGCGATCGCGGGGCGGTCGGGGGCGCCGACGGCGACGGTCCAGGTGGGCAGGGACCGCTGGGCGCGGGTGCGGGCCAGGTCGGTGAACTGGCGGGGCGACCACGGCACATTGACGGGTTCGGCGGTGGACCATCCGGCGGGCGGGGCGCCGGTGAGGGTGCGCCAGGTCTGCTCCAGGGCGCCGCCCAGGAGGATGTGTTCGTCGGCGGGGTGGACCGTACGGATGGAGAGCAGCAACTGCCGTTCCCCTTCCGCTTCGGGGCGGGGCCGGAAGGCGTCCGCGAGGCGGGGGCCGTCCCCGGGGACAGGGATGAACCGCCCCTGGTCCCAGCACAGCACGGTGCCGGAGAGCCCGTCGTAGTAGCCGCACTCGGGGTCGTGCACGACCCAGCGGGAGGGCAGCCCGTCCAGCAGGGTGCGGGCGGGAAAGGTGAGCCGGGTGCCGGGCGGGGTGACGATCTGCAACTCGCGCCCGGTGCGGGCCGCGTTGCGCACGACATCGGTCAGCCAGGTCGTGGCGGCGATCACGGGGCGGCCCTGGACGACGACGGCGGCCTCGTCGGTGAGCAGGTCGACGCCCATGGGAGTCGCCTCCACGACGGCGTCGGCGAGACCGGTCACGACATCGGTGTGTCCGGCCTCGCGCGGCCAGACGGTGCCCCCGTGCACGGCGTTCAGCCGCCCGGCGAAGGACCCGGCCAGCCGCCCGGCCCCCTCCACCGTGCTGGCTGCCCGTGCCTCGGTCCACCACACGGGCGACTCCGCGTCCACACCCGGCCCGAGCAACCGCGCCGCCTCGCCCGGCACCTGGACGTACCGGGGCGCCTCGACCGACACCAACGCCTGCCCGCCGGCCGTGCACAACTGAACGACGGACCCACCACCCGCCTCCCCCACCCGTAGATCCGGCCCACCGGCATGCAGCCCGGCCAGCAGCGTCCTGGTGTCCGGCATCTGCGGGGTGAGGGCTATGACGTCCTGGGTCATGCGGTCGCTCCGTGAGTTGTGTCGGGGGATCCGTCTTCTCGGCCGGTCAGAGGTGGTCGGTCACATCGAGCCCCAGACCGTTCTCGTCCGGGTCCCCGGTGGACACGCCGTAGCCGACGGCGTGCCCGAAGTACGTCGGCTCACCCGGCTCGGGCTCCACGCCGAGAACAGAGGTGATCTCCCGCAGGGCCTCCGCCAGCCGCGGCGCGTTCCGGTTGTACACCTCGGGGTGCGGCCGACCGGAGAAGTCGAACCAGCTCCAGATGTCGTGGTGGACGGAAAGTTCGGCAATCAAATTTGTGGGATCGGGGGTTACCGAAATGTCAATCAGT
This sequence comes from Streptomyces sp. NPDC002669, assembly GCF_042889165.1. Lineage (NCBI taxonomy): Bacteria > Bacillati > Actinomycetota > Actinomycetes > Kitasatosporales > Streptomycetaceae > Streptomyces > Streptomyces sp. NPDC002669. The sequence goes on from NZ_JBIAQQ010000011.1 coordinate 202,474, forward strand.
CGAGCCTCCCGGCGAAGATTCCCCTCGGCGTCCGACCATGCCCCGGATCCAACGAGGTGAAGAGTGCCCGGCTCGGCGCTCGGGAATGCTGCAGGCCGGCTTCCCGATACCCTCTCGGAAAGGTTCAGCCCACCCGGTGGGTCAGCGATGGTCAGGCGGCTTTCAACTCCGGTCGGGCCTGAGTCCAGCACGTACCATTTATACTCAAGTGCTACGGGAGAAAATAGATCGAAAACCTTCAGGGCGTCGATCATTCGCATAGCCACGCTCAGTGCCGAATCAAGCCCTGGAGTCATGACCTCATCGAGATCCCAAAACCAGGAACCGCAGTGGCGCGGGGCGCGCATCAGGGTGGACACGAGGTTTCCTTACGGGTGGATGTGGCCCACCGGTGTGCAGTCTGGCTCAACAGCGTTCTGGGTCCGGAATCTGCAGGGGGAGGCTATGGTGTCCCGGGCTGTGTGCTGCTCCTGAGGGCATGGTTCGGCAGGGCTGAGGACCCTTCCGTTACTCATGTCTACGGAGCAGGAGTTACCTTCTCCGCAGTCAGAGTCTGCTGGTCAGGTCGGGCCCCAGGCCGTCCTCGTACACGTCCGGTGTTGCGAGCCCTTCGAGAGTGGCTGTTCCGAAATATGTCGGTTCCCCGAGCTCGGGAGGCATGCCGAGCAGGGCGCTGAGTTCCTTCAGGGCTGCCGCAATTCGTGGGGCGTTGTTCTGGTGGACTTCGAGGTGCGGATGTCCCGCGAAATCGTATTTTCCCCAGATGTCGTGATGTACCGAAAGCTCTGCCGAGAGGTCGGTGGGGGTGGTGGTGAGGGACAGATTGACCAGTTCGGGCTCAGTCCGGGACCGCCCCTCCGCGTCGATCCATTTCCCTGCGCCGATCACATCGATGTCGGCGATGTCGGCGGAGGGGTATGCGGAGGGTCGACTGCCACGCACCCGTTCCGGGAGGCTCGAATCCTCCAGTGGTTTGGTGAGTTCAAGAATGCTTGCGATGCCGGTCGGTCCGACATTTAGGGTGTACCAACTGTACTTGAGCTGGGTAGGGGAAAGCAGTTCGAGCCGGGTCAGTACGTTGCACATTCGTGCCGCGAAAGAGAGAGCCGACTCCAGCCCCGGTGTGGCTGAATCGCTGAGATCCCAGATCCAGGAGCCGCATTCTCGTGGTGCGCGTTTCAGTGTTGTCATCTTTCCTCATGGGAATATAGGTCCAGCCGGCGGTACGCGAATTGAGCCATCGGCGAAACGTAGAAGGAATGTTCCGTTGACTCTTTTGGCGTGAAATGAAGCCTCGTTGAACATGTGTGATGTGAGATTTGCCATCGGCTGATGAATGTCCAGAATGGCTACTCGTTGAGTGATTCCCTCGTGATTCAGCTGCTTCGCGGCCTTCTTTGCAGCAGATTTTATCCCTTCGATGTTTTCGACATCCTTGAGTTGATACCCGTAGTCGATCGAGCCATCGGGGTGGCGGGTGTAAGTGTCAAGGTCGAACGTTGCTGTATCAAGCTCCACTCCGATGCGCCCTATGCCGCGCTCCTGGAGATCGGTAGCCAGCTGCATGGCCATATAGGCGGCTGGCACCATTCCCTTCGGTTCTGTCCTGGAAGGCCCTCTCTTGCACGCGTCGAGAAGCTTCTCGTAACCCTCCAGGTTCCGCAGGTGCCCACGCAAGAGCATCTCGGCCGCACCGGATCCGTACGGAGACTTGCGCAGGGAACGGATTACGGCCTGCTGATCACGCGGATCCATTTTGACGCGGCTCAGTTCTGCGATGACTCCGGCTTCCTGTTCCGGCTTGATACGGCCCGTGTGGATCTGCGCGTGGTCATTGACATCTTTGGAGTACTTGGCTGGATCGATACCGGGAGGATTGTCAACGGCGCTGCCATGTTCTGGTTGGCCCTCTGTAGGTGCGACTGATTCACCGTGGTCGTCGGGGCCCTCATGCCCAGGATCCACCCGGTGCTGGTCGGGAAGCTCGTGGGGAGACGGCCCCGGTGGGGGGTCGGCAGGGCTGTGTCCATGACCAGAAGCGTCTGGACCAGTACCAGGTTCTGCAACCTCGCGGCTGTGGTGCCCCCCTGGAGTGCCTTCATCATCTGCCCGAGCAGTGGAACCGGCTCTACCAGGTACGTCGCTCCCTTCACCGCGATATGTGCTGCCGCCTCCGCCGCTGGTGCCACCGCTCGAATTCTCGTGGCTGTCTCCCGGAGCGCGGCCTCCCACCGGCGCCGGTTCGCGGTTGTCGGGCGCACGGCCTCCGACACCGACCGGTTCACGATCGCCGTGTCGTTGGCCGGCACCCCGTTCGGTGGCGGAGGGTTCGTGCTTGGACGGGTCCAGATTGGGTGTGCCGTCCCGGTTCAGGGGGATGAAGTTGCCGTCCCTGTCGATCCGGTAGCGGTGGTCGAGGTCGAGGGCGCCGTCGGGGAGCCGGGACTTCGGCAGTTGGAGGTGGTCGCTGACGTTGGCCAGAACTTGGGAGACCTTGGGCAGGTCGGAGAGGGCCTTGGCGGCCTTGAAGGTGCCGGAGAGCGGGTCGAGGGCGTCGCCGATCTTCGCCATGCTGCCGGCCGCCTTCGCGAGCGTGCCGCCCTTGCCGAGTCTGGACGCGGCGGCGAAAGGGCCGGCGGCGAGGGTGAGCAGGTTGAAGGAGACCGTGGCATGGGCGCGGGCCGGGTCCTCCTCCCACATGTCGTAGGCGATGAACTGCTTGCCGAACTCCTTCGCGTACGCCTTGCTGTCACGCTGCCAGTCGGAGAGGTGCTCGTCCTGCCCGAACAGGTCCATGCCGTAGGCATAGCCGCCGACGGCGGTGCGGCGCAGGCCGTCCCAGGCCTGATCGCGGGCCTGCTCGCCGTGGTAGCCCAGCAAGGTGCCCAGGCCGTCGATGCCGCCCCAGATGCTGTCCTTGGCGATGCCTTCCCACGCCCAGCTCTTGATCCCGTTTCCCCACCAGCCCAGGCTCCAGCGCTCGTAGGTGCGTCCCTCGGGGCTGCCCCACGGCAGGTCCTTCGTGTCCTTGAGCGAGTCGGCGCTCTGGCCGTACATGCCGAGCCCGTGGGTGCCGTCGTCCACGACCCACCGGGGACGGCACACGGCCGGGCTGATCGCGCCGATCTTGTTGGCGGCGTCGCGTTCGGCCGTCTGGAAGCCCTCGCGGGCCGCCGCCACACCGTCCATCAGCGCCTGATGCGCCTCGACTTTGTCCTTGTCCTCGGTCCAGTCGTCGTCGCCCCGGACACTGTCGACGAAGTCGATCGCGTCCAGTTTCAGCTGCTTGAGGCGGTCGGCGTGCGGCTTGGCCTCGAAGATGAACGTGTCCAGGGCATCGGCCAGCGATTCGATGTCCCCGGCGAACTCGTCGGCCGTGTCCATGACCGGCCGGGTCGACGAGAACAGCTGCTCCGCCTCCGGGGCCTTGTAATACGCGGCCGTCGCCTGGAAGCGGGAATGGACGTCCTTCCCGCCGCTCCGGATGCCCGTGGCGTGCGTGCGCAGACCGGACACGGCCTTCTCCAACTGGCCGAAGTCACCCGTGTACTGCGGTATTCCACCCGGCTCGATCACGTCCGCTACTCCCCGCCCCGGCGGCCGGGTTTCTCCCCGACGGCTCTGATCTCGGCAGGGGTCGGGGCCTTCGACGCCTCGTGCTGGGCCCGGGCGGCCATGGCCAGATCGCCCTCGATGTACTCGGTGGTGGCCTCGACCGTGCCGTCCATCGACTTCTTCGTGCGGGCGGCCATGAACCTGATCTGCTTCTGGGTGTCGCCGATGAAGTTCACCACCGAGGCCCCCACCGGCCCCGACGGTGCCTCACCGCAGTACGGGCCGCTGATCGTCCCCGCCCACAGCGCGGCGTCCTCCACGCTCTCGCCGTAGCCCTTGACGCCCTTGCTCAGGTCCTCGGCGGCAAGTCCCACCAACGACAGAACGGACTGCACCCCGCTGGGCCTGATGTCCCACCCCGTCACGCCATCCCCCTGCGTCCCCCGGTCGATACGTCTCGTCGACTGCGACCGGCGGCGCGTACGTCGTCGGTCGCAGGACCTCCATCTGTATCAAGGAGGTCGTCGCAGTCGCAATGCATTTCGAACCGGATGTGTGCCGGATCGGATGCATGGCGTTATTTGGCCGGGTGGGATGGCGGGATTTGTGAGGGTGGGGGTGGCAGTGGTGTTTGCGGTTGGGAAAGGAGTGTCGCGCTTCGTGCTATTGCTTCGCGGAGCCCGCGCGGGCTGACCGGATCACGCCTGCGGCGGCGATCAGGAAGCCGACGCCCATCAGCATGCACAGCGACCAGGCGATGGACGGCAGGGGGCGGGTGCCGAGGAACAGGGGGGCCACCGTGACCAGGGTGGACAGTGCGCCGATGAAGAAGACGATCGCGCCGATCCGGACCAGCCGGTCGCCCGCGCCAGAAGGTGTAGTACTCACCCCGCCAGGGTAGTTCCCGGGGGCGGCGAACCACCCCGGGGCCATCGACGCGCGCACCAGGTGCCGTTTCCGGACAGCAGTCCGGATGACCAGGCTTGACGAGGGGTACTCCTCCTGTGGAGGCTGCTGCCAGCAGGGGAGCAGCACCACTGGATGGCCTGACCTGCTGAGGCTTGTTCCGGCACACGGGTTGAGATGGGGTGCGTGCTTTGCCGACTGGCAAGGTCAAGTGGTTCAACAGCGAGAAGGGCTTCGGCTTCCTCTCCCGCGACGACGGCGGCGACGTCTTCGTGCACTCCTCCGTGCTGCCCGACGGTGTCGATGCCCTCAAGCCGGGCCAGCGCGTCGAATTCGGAGTCGTCGCGGGTCAGCGGGGGGACCAGGCGCTCTCGGTGGCGGTCCTGGACCCGACCCCGTCCGTCGCGGCCGCGCAGCGCCGCAAGCCGGACGAGCTCGCGTCCATCGTGCAGGACCTGACCACCCTGCTGGAGAACATCACGCCGATGCTGGAACGTGGCCGCTACCCCGACAAGGCGGCGGGCAAGAAGATCGGCGGCCTGCTGCGGGCCGTCGCCGACCAGCTCGACGTCTGACCGGCTCGATGTCTGGCCGGTTCGACGGCTGACCGGCGGCCGGTCTCGGCACCCGGTGGCCGGGTTCAGACGAACGACAGCGCGTCCGGGCCGAGGGGCGGTACCAGCCCCTCGGCCGCCGCGCGGGTCAGCAGGCCGCGGATCGCCGCGTAGCCGTCCTCGCCGAGGTCGGCCGTGAACTCGTTGACGTACAGCCCGATGTGCTGGTCCGCCACGGCCGGGTCCATCTCCTGGGCGTGCTCCAGCACGTACGGCCGGGACGTATCCGGGTCGTCCCAGGCCGCCCGGACCGAGGCGCGCACCGAATCGGCGAGCAGCTTCAGGGTGGCGGCGCCCAGCGACCGCTTGGCGATGATCGCGCCGAGCGGGATCGGCAGACCGGTCGTGTCCTCCCAGTGCCGGCCCATGTCCGCGAGGCTGTGCAGCCCGTAGTCGCGGTACGTGAAGCGGGCCTCGTGGATGACGAGACCGGCGTCCACCTTCCCGTCGCGCACCGCGGGCATGATCTCGTCGAACGGCATCACGACGACCTCGCCGACACCGCCCGGCACCTTCTCCGCCGCCCAGAGCCGGAACAGCAGGTACGCGGTGGAGCGCTCGCTCGGCACGGCCACGGTCTTCCCCGTCAGGTCGCCGTCCGCGCCCTCCCGCGTGAGGACGAGCGGGCCGCAGCCCCGGCCCAGCGCCCCGCCGCACGGCAGCAGCGCGTACTCGTCGAGCACCCACGGCAGCACCGCGTACGAGACCTTGAGGACGTCGAGCTCGCCGCGCTCGGCCATCCCGTTGGTGATGTCGATGTCCGCGAAGGTGACGTCGAGGGCGGGTGCGCCGGGGACCCTGCCGTGCGCCCAGGCGTCGAAGACGAAGGTGTCGTTGGGACAGGGCGAGAAGGCGATCCGCAGCGGGTCAGGAGTCGTCTCGGTCATGGTGGATCCAACCTTCCAGTACGGGTGCGAGCTTCCCGAACGCGTCGGTGAGCGCGGTCAGCGCGTCGCCGATGCGCCAGGCGTCCCGGTCGCGCGGGCCGACGGCGTTCGAGACTCCCCTGACCTCCAGGACGGGCACGCCGGCGAGGCCGGCGGCCTCCGCGACCCCGAAGCCCTCCATGGCCTCGGCGGCGGCCCCCGGATGCGCGGCGAGCAGGTCGGCGGCGCGTTCGGCGCTGCCGGTCACGGTGGAGACGGTGAGGACCGTGCCGGTGACCCCGCCGGTGGCGGCGGCCGCGGCCCGTACCAGTGACCGGGGCGGGATGTGCAGGACCCGGCCGAAGCCGAGCCCGGTGACGGGCACGAAGCCCTCCGGGGTCCCGGCGCCCAGGTCGGCCACGACGATGCGGTCGGCCACGACGAGGGAGCCGACCGGTGCGACCCCGGCGAACCCGCCGCCGATGCCGGCCGAGATCACCAGGTCGTAGCCGTCCGAGGCCAGCCCGAAGGCGGTCGAGGCCGCTGCGGCGGCCGGTCCCACGCCGCCCACGAGGACGTCGAAGGGGCCCGCGCGATGGATCTCCGCGCCCCGGACGTGGAACACCGATGTCCCGGACCGGTCCCCGAACGCGCGCGTGACCGCGTCCCGTTCTGCCGGGACAGCGGTCACGACGAGCACGTGCACGAAGCAGTCCTCCGAGGTCAGGAGGGTTTTACGGGGTGGGCGGCGGGAGCGTGGGAGGGCGGGCCGTGCCGGGCACGGCCCGGGGTCAGGAGGTCTTCTTCAGCTCGAAGTGCCAGATGCCCGTGAGCTTCTTGCCCTTGGTCTCCACGATGCTGATCTGCGTCTTGTTCGTGGTCTCGCCGGTCTGGCTGGAGAAGAAGGCGCTGCCCGGGATCGACCGGTAGGTCTTCTTGTACGGCTCCTGCTCGGCCTGCTGACCGTTGATGAACAGGGTCCAGCCGTTCTCGGCGATCTCGGGGTCGACGCCGAAGCGGACCTTGTCGTCCATCGCGACCTCGACGGACTTCTCCGCCTTCTTGTTGAGGCAGCCCTTGATGTCGGCCGTCTTGAGGGCCTCGCCGTCGTTGTAGCAGGAGGCCTCGGAACTCACCGAGTTGCCGCCGACCGTTACGGTCGCGAGCGGCGTCGGTTTGTCGCAGGCGGAGAGGACGAGGAGTCCCGCGGAAACGGCACCAAGAGCGACGCCGATTCGACGGCCCTTACCGGAGAAGAACGCAACGGTCATGAGCCGAAGGCTATCGGTCGCCCCGGTTCACGCCACGCGGGGGTGCGGCGAGCCGCGCCGCGCGGTGCTCAGCAGGCCCCGTACGGACGTGGCGGCGCCGAGGGCGAGGATGCCCGCGGCGACCGACATGCCCAGTACGCCGTTGAGGGGGAGGGAGATGCCGATGCCGCCGCCGACCACCCAGGCCATCTGGAGCGCGGTCTCGGACCGGGCGAACGCGGAGGCGCGCACCTCCTCGGGGACGTCGCGCTGGATCATCGCGTCCAGCGACAGCTTCGACAGGGCCAGGGTGAAGCCCGCGGTGGCGCTGAGCGCGGCGACCATGACCGTGCCGAAGAACAGCGCGGCGAGCACCGCGACACCCAGCGCCAGGGCCAGCATCGCCACCACGATCACCTCGGGGCCGCGGCTGCGCAGCCAGGAGCCGACCGCGGTGCCCAGGGCGTTGCCGGCCCCGGCCGCCACGCCCGCGATGCCGAGCGAGACGGCGGCGCTCTGCCCGGCGAGCGGGTGCTCGCGCAGCAGGAACGCCAGGAAGAAGATCAGGAAGCCGGAGAGCGCGCGGTGCGCGGCGTTGGCCTGGAGGCCGTTCAGCACGGACGGCCCCACGGACCGCAGCCCCGGCCGCCGCTCCCCGTTCCGCTCGCCGCGCCGCGCCCACCGGGAGCGCTTCCCGCCGCCGCGTCCCGGGCCGGTCCGCCCGGTACTGGCGAGGGAGACCGCCACCCCGTGCGGCGGCACCAGCCGGGCCTTCCGCTCGCCCTTCGCGGAGTCGACCTCGTGCGGCAGCGTGAAGGCGAGGACCGCCCCGCCGAGGAAGACCGCGCACGCCCCGTACAGCGGCCAGGCGGGCCCGGCCATCTGGAGCGCCGCCCCCACCGGGGCGGCGGCCCCGGTGGCCAGGAGCCCGGCCAGGGTGACCCGGGAGTTGGCCTTCACGAGGGAGAAGCGCGGCGGCAGCAGGCGCGGCACGACGGCGCTGCGCACCACCCCGTACGCCTTCGAGCAGACCAGTACGCCCAGCGCGGCCGGATACAGCTCCAGGCCGCCGGTGGCGACCGCGCCCGACATGGTGAGCGCGAGCACCGCGCGGGCCAGCATCGAGGCCGCCATCGCGGCGCGGCGGCCGTGCGGCAGCCGGTCCAGGAGCGGGCCGATCACGGGGGCGAGGAGCGCGAAGGGCGCCATGGTGATGGCGAGATAGAGGGCGACCCGGCCGCGGGCCTCGTCCGTCGGTACCGTGAAGAACACCGTCGAGGCGAGCGCGACCGTGATCATCACGTCGCCCGCGCCGTTCACCGCGTGCAGTTCGATGAGCTTGCCGAGCCCGGACTCGCCCGCGCCGTGGGCGTGCGTCGCCTTCCGGATGCCCCTCGCGGTGCCGGTGAACGGCGTGTGGAGGGCACGACCGATCGCCCGGCCCGCCCTGCGGAGCGGGCCCGGCCCCTCGTGCGACCTGGCGGCAGCCACCCCGTCATAGTGCCCCAGTCGCGGTGGCGGCGAACCGGCATCGGCGCGGGACGCGGCGCACGCCGCCCTGTCGGGCCAGCGGTTCGCGCCGGTCGGGCGCGCCCGGCGCGGCCCGGGTCCACCGGCGGATCACGAGCCCCTCGCGTCACCCCCGAGCCACCCCGCCCCCCTCCCGAACGGGGCCCGCGCACGGGGTGCGGCCCGGGCGCGGCACGGGTGCGGGGCAGGTGCGGGGCAGGACGTGGCACGCGGCGCGGCATCGGACACGGCATCGGATACGGCCTTGTTTGGGACGGGCAGGTGGGCGGGGGGCGAGAGACGGGGTAGCGTGCGTAGCGCGCCACCGGCGGTTGACCCCGGCCGCGCGCCTCTCGGCGATCCCGCAGAATGGATGGCAGAAGGTGCGCCCGAGGCAGGCAGCAACGGGTGTGGACGTCGACGCGGCCCCCAGGTCCGCTCCGCCCGCATCCGTCATGGCCGGACCGATGGATGTGCAGGCGCGCTCGTGAGACTGGCGTAGGAGAGAAGCGAGACCTGTGAGTGCTGCGACGACGCGAAGCCGTACGGCCCGTACCCCCGTTCCCGACCGTCTGTGCGCCGAGGCGGTAGACCTCGCCCGCGCGGCGGCCGAGGAGGCGGCCGCGCCGGGGGTCGTCGGTGAGCATGCGGGCGTGATCTCCGAGGGGGACCGGGTCGTCACGCACTTCTTCGAGTGCAAGGAGCCCGGCTACCGGGGCTGGCGCTGGGCGGTGACCGTCGCCCGCGCCTCCCGCGCGAAGAAGGTCACCCTCGACGAAACGGTGCTGCTGCCCGGCAGCGACGCGCTGCTCGCCCCGGAGTGGGTGCCGTGGAGCGAGCGGCTGCGCCCCGGCGACATGGGGCCCGGCGACCTGCTGCCCACCGAGGCGGACGACATCCGCCTGGAGCCCGGCTACACCGGTGAGGAGGAGCCGCCGCCGAACTCCGCGGTCTCCGAGGTGTCGCACGAGATGGCCGACCTCGTCGACGCGGAGGACGCGGAACTGACGACGCGCCCCGCGCCGACGAGCCGGGGCTCGGTCGCCGCGGTCGCCGAGGAACTCGGCATGCGGCGGGCGCGGGTGCTGTCCCGGTACGGGCTGCACACGGCGGCCGACCGCTGGGACGAGGCGTTCGGAGCGAAGACGCCGATGGCACAGGCGGCCCCCGCCTCGTGCGTGACCTGCGCGTTCCTGGTGCCGCTCGCCGGTTCGCTGAAGCAGGCGTTCGGGGTGTGCGCCAATGAGTTCGGCCCGGCGGACGGGCACGTGGTGTCGCTGTCGTACGGCTGCGGCGGGCACTCGGAGGCGGCGGTGATGCCGAAGCCGCCGAAGCCCGCGCCGCACGCGCTGGACACGATGCAGGTGGACGAGTACCCGCTGCGGCCCGCCCGGGACTCCGGTTCGGTCCCGGCGGAGGCGGACGCGCCGACGGAGGACCTCGGCCACTCGTAGACACCGGCCGGGGCGGTTCCCGCGGTGCGGCTCTTTGCAGGGTGGTGTCCGCGGTGCGGCTCCCGCGGGCGGCTCCCCGCGGGGCGGCTCTCCGCGGACGGCTTTTCGCGATGCGGTTTCCTGTGGCGCGGGCGGGGCACTGGACGCTCCGGCGGACCGGTTTTTGTCCACAACCACCGGACGGGCCCGTTCCCGCCGCCCGTCCGGCCGTCCACCGGCATGGACCCGAACCGGCCGATGCGCTGTTCGGCGCCCCCCGCCCGACGAGAGGACCCGGTACCTTCGGGCGCACACTTGGCGGCACGGGCAACGCGTAACCGGAAAGAGCGGAGTCAGAGCGTGAGCATGAATGCGACCGAAGGGGCCGATCCGTTCGGGACCGCACGGCTGCGCCGCGGGGTGCTCGACGCCTGGGGCGCCGGCCCCGCCAGGTTCCGCGAGGACGCCAACGCCGAGGAGGACCTCGCCCTCGGCGGCTACCGCGACCGCCTCGTCGTCGAGCTGGCCCAGAACGCCGCCGACGCCGCCGCCCGCGCCCGGGTCACCGGCCGGCTCCGCCTCACCCTGCACCCGGCGACCGCGGACACCCCCGCGGTCCTCGCCGCCGCCAACACCGGCGCCCCCCTCGACGCCACCGGCGTGGAGTCCCTCTCCACCCTGCGCGCCTCCGCCAAGCGCGAGGGCCACGAGGGCGCCGTCGGCAGGTTCGGCGTCGGGTTCGCCGCCGTGCTCGCGGTGAGCGACGAGCCCGCCGTGATCGGCCGGCACGGCGGCGTCCGCTGGTCCCTCGCCGAGGCCCGCGACCTCGCCGCGCGCACGGCAGTCGCCAGCCCCGGCCTCGGCGACGAACTCCGCCGCCGCGACGGCCACGTCCCCCTGCTGCGGCTCCCGCTGCCCGCCGAGGGCACCGCGCCCGACGGCTACGACACCGTCGTGGTCCTCCCGCTGCGCGACGGCGGCGCCGAGGACCTCGTCGTCAGACTGCTCGACGCGGCCGACGACGCGCTGCTGCTCACCCTGCGCGGCCTCGAAGAGATCGTGATCGAGACCCCGGAGACCGTACGGACGCTGCGCCGCTCGCAGCACGGCCCGTACGTCCACGTCGAGGACTCCGCGCACGGCACGACCCGCTGGCGCACCGTCACCCACCACGGCGCCGTCGAACCGGCGCTCCTCGCCGACCGGCCCCGCGAGGAACGGCTGCGCCCGCACTGGTCGGTGACCTGGGCGGTCCCGGTGGACGCGGAGGGCGCCCCGGCCCGCCCCCGCACCGCTCCCGTGGTCCACGCGCCGACCCCCACCGACGAGCCCCTCGGCATCCCCGCGCTGCTCATCGCCTCGCTGCCGCTCGACACCAGCCGCCGCCACTTCGCGCCGGGACCGCTCACCGACTTCCTGGTGCAGCGCGCCGCCGACGCGTACGCCGAACTGCTCGCGGGCTGGCAGCCGGTGTCCGTCGACACCATCGACCTCGTACCGGGACCGCTCGGCAAGGGCGAGCTGGACGGCGCCCTGCGCGGCGCGATCCTGGAACGGCTGCCGCGCGTCGCGTTCCTGGCCCCCGCCGTCCCGCGCGACACCACCGCCGACGCGGGCCGCTGGGACGGCTGGGAGGAGCGGGCGGACGGCGTCGACGACCCCGCGGCCACCGCCGCGCTGCGGCCCATCGAGGCCGAGGTCCTGGAAGGGGCCGGTGCCGAGACCGTACGGGTGCTCGCCGAGGTCCTGCCGTGTCTGCTGCCCGCCGGGCTGGAGCGCCGCAGCGAACTGCGCACGCTCTCCGTCGCCCGGGTCCCGCTGACCGAGGCGATCGACCGGCTGGCCGGACTGGAGCGCGAACCCCGCTGGTGGCGGCGGCTCTACGACAGCCTGTCCGGCATCGACCCGGACCGCCTCTCCGGCCTGCCCGTACCGCTCGCCGGGACGGACGAGACCCCTGCGACCGATGGGACCGAGGGGGCGGACGGGACCGAGGGGGCGGCTGAGGCCGGTCCCGTAGCCGTGCCCCGCACCACGATCGGACCCCGCCAGGTCCTCCTCCCGCTCCCCGACGCGCTCACCGGCCCGGTCCTGGAACGCCTCGCCCGGCTCGGACTGAAGGTCGCCCACCCGGACGCCGCCCACCCGCTGCTGGAGAAGCTGGGCGCCCTGCCCGCCACCCCGCGCGCCGTGCTGACGACCCCGCAGGTGCGGGCCGCCGTCGCCGGATCGCTGGAGGCGGGCGAGATCTGGGACGAGGACGCGCTGGACGTCGACGAACTCGCCGAGACCGTCCTCACCCTCGTGCGGGAAGCCGGACTGGCCCCCGGCGACGAGCCCTGGCTCGGCGCGCTCGCCCTGCCCGACGAGGACGGCGAACCGGCCCCGGCCGGTGAACTCGTGCTGCCGGACAGCCCCTTCGCGTCCGTCATGCGGGAGGGCGAACTGGCCCTGGTAGACCGGGAGCTGGCCGACCGCTGGGGCGAACAGCCGCTCACCGCCTGCGGCGTGCTGGCCACGTTCGCCCTCGTGCGGGCCACCGACGTCGTCCTGGACCCGGACGAACTGGAGCCGCGCGACGGCGACTTCGCCGAACCCGACGACGCCGGTCTGCTCGACGCCGTCGACGTGTGGTGCGAGGACGTCCTCGACCAGCTGCCCGACACCCCCGTACCGCCGGTCGCCACCGAACTCGTCGCCGTCCGCGACCTCGACCTGGTCGACGACGACGCCTGGCCGCAGGCGCTCGCCATGCTCGCGCAGCCCCCGCTGCGGGACGCCCTGACCCAGCCGGTGCGGGTGCTGCTCCCCGACGGCACCACCCGGTCCGTGCGCCCGTACACCGCCTGGTGGCTGCGCGACCACCCGGTGCTCGACGGCCGGCGCCCCGCCGGACTGCGCGCCGCGGGCGGCGACCCGCGGCTGGCCGGGCTGTACGACTCCGCCGACGCGACCGGCTTCGACGACGCCCAGGTGCTGCGCGCCCTCGGGGTGCGGACGTCCGTGGCCGCGCTGCTCGACGAACCGGGCGGCGCCGCCGAGCTGCTGGGCCGGCTCGCGGACGAGGAGCGCCCGGTCGACCCCGTGCAACTGCACTCCCTGTACACGGCCCTGGCCGATCTCGACCCCGAACAGGTCACGCTGCCGGACGAGTTGCGGGCCGTGGTGGACGGCGAGGTGCGGGTCGTGGACGCGGCGGACGCCGTGATCGCGGACGCCCCCGACCTGCTGCCGCTCGCCGCCGGGCTCCCGCTGCTGCCGGTCGCCCCGACGCGCGCGGCCGAACTCGCCGAGCTGTTCCAGGTGCGGCGGCTCGGCGACAGCGTCGAGGCGGAGGTGACGACGGAGGGCGAGGAGCACCGGGTACCGGAACCGGTGCGGGTCCTGCTCGGGGCGGGCACGCCGGATGTGTACGTCGAGCACGGCGAACTGCGCGCGGGCGGCGTCGAACTGGACTGGCGCCGCACCCCCGACGGGATCGTGCACGCCGCCACGCTGGAGGGCGTCGCGGCGGGGCTGGCCTGGGCGGCGGGGCAGTGGCCGCGCCGCTTCGAGGTGGCGGCACTGCTGGAGGACCCGTCCCGCACGGAGGAACTGGCCCGGGACCGCTGGTTCGACTGACGCCCGGTCACGACGGCCGGAGCCGGGGCCCCGCGACCGGGCCCCGGCCGCTCGCCGCAGCCCGCCCACCGCGACCGGGCGGGCCGTCACGGGCACCGGAAGCCGGATCTTCGCAAGAAATTCAACTTGGTGTACAACCCTTCACACGTGTCACTGGTCTGGTCTGTCGAGTCAGCAGACTCAACAGACCGAACCAGCTCCGCCCGGAGCACGTCACGTGCCCGCGGAGCTCTTTCTCCACTGGGGAAATACATGCGTATTCGCGCCACTGTCGCTGCCGTTTCCGGCGCGCTGGCCCTGTCTGCTCTGGCTGTTCCGGTTGCCCAGGCGGGCGACCACTCCGCGTCGGTCCCGAACAAGCCGACCTCGGGTGCCGAGGCGTTCGGCATCACCGCCCGGGGCGCCGCCAAGGCCGCCGCGGCCACCGCCGCCGACGCCGCGGAACCCGTCATCTCCAAGGTCGTCGTCAACGGCGGCAAGGACATCGTCCTGGGCACCACCGCCACGAAGACGATCTCCATCTCGGTCACGGCCTCGCACGCGACCGGTGTCATCGACGCCTACGCCGACCTGTGGCACGGCACGGACCCGACGTCCCCGGACACCATCGACGGCGCCATCCTGCCGAACGAGGACGTGTCGAAGTGCACCAAGGTCAACGCGACGACCTCGACCTGCAAGCTGACGTTCACGATCGACCCGCGCTACGACCTGTACAAGAACTCGCTGGCCGGCACCTGGCACGTCTCCGCGGGCGCGCTCGCCGGTAACCAGACCGACATCGCCTACACCGACTACTACAGCAAGGCGCGGGTGCAGCGGCTGTCGAAGCTGACGGTCAACGCCGCGCCGGAGCCGGTGAAGAAGGGCGGGACCATCACGGTCACCGGGAAGCTCTCGCGGGCCAACTGGGAGGACCACAAGTACCACGGCTACACCGGCCAGGCGGTGAAGCTGCAGTTCCGCAAGAAGACCAGCTCGACGTACACCACGATCAAGACGATCAAGACGAACAGCGTCGGCAACCTGAAGACCACGGTCAAGGCCTCGGTCGACGGCTACTGGCGCTACAGCTTCGCCGGTACGTCCACCACCCCGGCCGTCACCACCGCGGGCGACTTCGTCGACGTGAGGTAATTCCACGGTCCGGAGCGGGGCCGACCGGCCGCCTCCGCGGCCACATGTGAACAGCGGGGTCCCTGCCGGGGGTCCCGCTGTTCGCGCATCCGCCCGTGCGTTCCCGTCCGGCCCCCGTCCGGGGCCTTCCCCACGGAGAAGCCCATGCGTATACGTGCCACCGCGACCACCACCACTGCCGCCGCTGCCGTCGCGGCCTCCGGCGCCCTGATCCTGTCGGCCCTCGCCGTTCCGGCGGCCCGGGCGGCACAACCGGCGACGGCCGGCCCCGCGGCCTCCGACCCGGGCGCGCCCGGCCCGGTCGTCTCCGAGGCCCTCGTCAACGGCGGCAAGGACATCGTCCTGGGGACGACGGCGCCGAGGACCGTCACCGTCTCGGTCACCGCCTCGCACCCCTCCGGCATCGAGACCGGCTGGCTGATGCTGTGGCACGGGAAGGACCAGGAGGAGGGGCTGGAGGCCGTACTGCTGCCGAACGAGGACGCGGCGACCTGCCGGGCCGCGAGCGCCACCACCAGCACCTGTTCCCTCACGATCACGGTCGATCCCCGGGCCGACCTGTACAAGAACTCGCTGGCCGGCACCTGGCACGTCCTCGCGGGCGCGCGGGCGAAGGACGGCTCCCTGACCTCCAGCGACTTCTTCACCACGGCGCGGGTGCAGCGGCTGTCGAAGCTGACGGTCAACGCCGCGCCGGAGCCGGTGAAGAAGGGCGGGACCATCACGGTCACCGGGAAGCTCTCGCGGGCCAACTGGGAGGACCACAAGTACCACGGCTACACCGGCCAGGCGGTGAAGCTGCAGTTCCGCAAGAAGACCGGCTCGACGTACACCACGGTCAGGACGATCAGGACGAACAGCGTCGGCAACCTGAAGACCACGGTCAAGGCGGCGGTCGACGGCTACTGGCGCTACAGCTTCGCCGGTACGTCCACCACCCCGGCCGTCACCACCGCGGGCGACTTCGTCGACGTGAAGTGACGGCGAAGGGGGGCGGCACCCCGGGCGCCGCCCCCCTCCGCCGTGCCGGCGTCACGCCGGGAAGCGCCTGCCGATCAGCCGCCAGGCGTACTCCAGGACGACCGCGGCCACCACCGAGATCCCCACCGCGGTCCACGGCATCGTCGTCCCCACCAGCTTCAGCGCGAAGAACTCCTGCAACCACGGCACCGCCAGCACCACCAGGAACGCCAGCCCCATCGCCGCCACCAGGCAGATCCGCCACCAGGTGTACGGACGGGCGATGATCGCCAGGACCCACATCGAGACCAGGAACAGCGTGAGCGTGGCCGCGCTGGTCTCCGCCTCCAGGGCGCCGGGGCCGGTGTAGTGGTGCCGGGCGACCAGGTACGTCGTGAAGGTGGCGGCCGCCGCGACGACGCCCGAGGGGATCGCGTACCGCATGACCCGGCGCACGAAGTGCGGATGCGCCCGTTCCTTGTTCGGGGCGAGGGCCAGGAAGAACGCGGGGACGCCGATCGTCAGCGTCGACAGCAGGGTCAGGTGGCGCGGCAGGAACGGGTAGTCGACCTGCGTGCACACCACCAGGATCGCCAGCAGCACCGAGTAGACGGTCTTGGTCAGGAACAGGGTGGCGACCCGGGTGATGTTGCCGATCACCCGGCGGCCCTCGGCGACGACGGACGGCAGCGTCGCGAAACTGTTGTTCAGCAGCACGATCTGGGCGACGGCCCGGGTCGCCTCGGAGCCCGAACCCATGGAGACGCCGATGTCGGCGTCCTTCAGCGCCAGGACGTCGTTGACGCCGTCGCCGGTCATGGCGACGGTGTGGCCGCGGGACTGGAGGGCGGCGACCATGTCCCGCTTCTGCTGCGGGGTGACCCGGCCGAAGACCGCGTTCTCCTCCATGGCCGTGGCCATCTCGTCGGGGTCGGTGGGCAGCCGGCGCGCGTCCAGGGTGTGCTCGGCACCCGGCAGGCCCAGCTTCCCGGCGACCGCGCCGACCGAGACCGCGTTGTCGCCGGAGATGACCTTCGTGGCGACCCGCTGTTCCGCGAAGTAGGCCAGGGTCTCCTCGGCGTCGGGCCGCAGCCGCTGCTCCAGGACGACCAGGGCGCTCGGCACGGCCCCGTCGGTGGCGTCGCCGCCCTCGACCCCGCCCCGGGCGCGGGACAGCAGCAGCACCCGCAGGCCCTGCTCGTTGAGCTGCTCGATCTCGGCGAGCGCCGGATGCTGCTCGGGCAGCAGCACGTCGGGCGCGCCGAGCAGCCAGGAGGACTCCCGGCCGCCGCCCTCGTCGAACGCGGCACCGCTGTACTTGCGGGCCGAGGAGAACGGCAGCGTCTGCGTGCACCGCCACCGCTCGCCGTCCGGGTAGGCGTCGGCGATGGCCTGCAGGCTGGCGTTGGGCCGGGGGTCGGACGCGCCGAGGGCGCCCAGGACGCGTTCCAGGTAGGCCCGGTCCGTGTCGCCGAGGGTGCGGACCTCGCTGACGTCCATGCCGCCCTCGGTGAGGGTGCCGGTCTTGTCCAGGCAGACGACGTCGACCCGGGCCAGCCCCTCGATGGCGGGCAGCTCCTGCACCAGGCACTGCTTGCGGCCGAGCCGTACGACCCCGATCGCGAAGGCGACCGAGGTGAGCAGCACGAGCCCTTCCGGGATCATCGGCACGATGCCGCCGACGGTCCGGGCGATCGATCCCTTGACGTCGTTGTCCTTGACGACGAGCTGGCTGATCACCAGACCGATCGCGGTCGGCACCATCATCCAGGTGACGTACTTCAGGATCGTGGAGATGCCGCTGCGCAGCTCGGACTGGACGAGGGTGAAGCGGGACGCCTCCTCGGCGAGCTGCGCGGCGTATGCCTCGCGGCCGACCTTGGTGGCGGTGAAGGCGCCGCCGCCCGCGACGACGAAGCTGCCGGACATCACCGGGTCGCCGGGGTGCTTGAGCACCGGGTCGGCCTCGCCGGTCAGCAGCGACTCGTCGACCTCCAGGCCGTCGGCCTCGGCGACCGTGCCGTCCACCACGACCTTGTCGCCGGGTCCCAGCTCCACGAGGTCGCCGAGGACGATCTCGGAGGTGGAGATCTCGGCGGCGACCCCGTCGCGCCGCACCGTGGGTTTGGCCTCGCCGATGACCGCGAGGCTGTCCAGGGTCTTCTTGGCCCGCCACTCCTGGATGATGCCGATGCCGGTGTTGGCGACGATCACGAAGCCGAAGAGGCTGTCCTGGATCGGTGCGACGAACAGCATGATTGCCCAGAGCACGCCGATGATCAGGTTGAACCGGGTGAAGACGTTGGCGCGGACGATCTCGCGCAGCGAGCGGGAGGAGCGGACCGGTACGTCGTTGACCTCGCCGCGGGCGATCCGCTCGGCCACCTCGGCGGCTGTCAGCCCGCGGGTGTTCACGGCCGGGCCGGGAAGGTCCACCGGGTGGACCGGGTCCAGCTCGGCCCCGGCGTCGATCATCGCCGGACCGGCGGGCCCGCCGGAGCCCGGTGGGTCGACGGAGCCGGCCGGGCCGGTCGTCTCGGAAGGCTGCTCGCCGAAGGAGTGGGGTGCCCGGTGCGTCATGGTTCCGACGGTACGGGTGGATGGTCCGGTTCACCCACCGGGTAGTACGAAGATCAGACTGGGGGAGGAGGGGGAATGGTCCCGTGGGTGGACGAGGACCCCGACGGTGGATACGGGTCGGGTGCGCACGGGCCCGGGTGCCGGGCGTGCGCCGGTGGTCAGGAGGCGGTGCCCTCGGCGGTGTCGCCCCGGCCGGCCGCCGCGGCGGCCCGCTTGAGCGCGGCGTCGCGTCCCCGCACGTACCAGATGCCGATCAGCCCGAGCCCGGCACCGGCCAGGCAGGTCCACAGCCACCACAGGTGGCCGTGGTCGTCGAACCAGCCGTAGAACGGGAGCTGGACCAGGAAGAGGACGAACCAGAGGATCGTGCCGCCGGTGATGGTGGCGACGACGGGCCCCTCCAGGGGCTCGGGCGCCTCGTGCTTCGGTGTCCACTTCGCCATGGGCTCAGTGTATGGGGCCGCCTCGGACCTCTCCCCGGCCCTCCTCCCCGGACCCTCTCCGGCCTTCCCCGGCCCCCGTCCCGGACCGCCCCGGGCCCTCCGCCCCGTTCCGCGGCCCCGGCGGCCCAAGGGTCTACGCGCGGAGATAGCGATCTTTGCTTTATGTATTCATACTGAATCTGCTTAAGACTGTCTCGATTTATTCGTTTGAAAGTCCAAAGCTGACCATATTTAACCCCCCTCTCTGTACGTCTGAGGTCATACATGTCCCCCTCGGCCACCGCTCCGGTCGACTCCAAGCAGCCATCGGCGCAACAGCCGCACGGCGCGCTGGATCGTTTCTTCAAGATCTCCGAGCGGGGGTCGTCGGTCGCGCGCGAGATCCGCGGCGGATTCGCCACGTTCTTCGCGATGGCCTACATCATCGTGCTGAACCCGATCATCCTCGGCAGCGCGAAGGACATGTACGGCCACCAGCTCGACGGTGGCCAGCTGGTCACCGCCACCGTGCTGACCGCCGCGTTCTCCACGCTCCTGATGGGCGTCATCGGCAACGTGCCGATCGCGCTGGCCGCGGGCCTCGGGGTCAACACCGTCGTGGCGCTCCAGCTCGCCCCCCGGATGAGCTGGCCGGACGCGATGGGCATGGTCGTCCTCGCGGGCTTCGTGGTGATGCTGCTGGTCGCGACCGGTCTGCGGGAACGCGTCATGCACGCCGTGCCGACCTCGCTCCGCAAGGGCATCGCGATCGGCATCGGCCTGTTCATCCTGCTGATCGGCCTGGTCGACTCGGGCTTCGTCTCCCGCGTGCCGGACGCCGCGCACACCACCGTGCCGCTCCAGCTCGGCGGCGACGGCCACCTCAACGGCTGGCCGGTCCTCGTCTTCGTCCTCGGCACCCTGCTCACCCTCGCGCTGCTCGTCCGCAAGGTGCCGGGCGCGATCCTGATCTCCATCGTCGCGATGACGGTCGTCGCGCTGATCATCAACGCCGTCGCCGGCCTGCCGGCCGGGGCGTGGGGCCTGACCGTCCCGGAGTGGCCGGGCAACCCGGTCGCCACGCCGGACTTCGGGCTGGTCGGTCAGGTCAGTCTGTTCGGCGGCTTCGGCAAGGTCGGGCTCCTCACCGGCATCCTGTTCGTCTTCACCGTGCTGCTGTCCTGCTTCTTCGACGCGATGGGCACCATCCTCGGCGTCGGCGACGAGGCGAAGCTGACCGACCCGGAGGGCAACTTCCCCGGCATCAACAAGGTGCTGTTCGTGGACGGCATCGCGGTCGCCGCGGGCGGCGCGAGCTCCTCCTCCGCCACGACCTGCTTCGTGGAGTCCACGGCGGGGGTCGGCGAGGGGGCGCGGACCGGCTTCGCGAGCATTGTGACGGGTGCGCTGTTCACGGGTGCGCTGTTCCTGACGCCGCTGGCGACCATGGTCCCGTCGCAGGCGGCCACCCCCGCCCTGCTGGCGGTGGGCTTCCTGATCATCTCGGGCTCGGTGCGGGACATCGACTGGAGCGACTACACGCTCGCCATCCCGGCCTTCCTCGCCATGCTGATGATGCCGTTCACGTACTCGATCACCAACGGCATCGGCATCGGCTTCATCGCCTTCTGCGTGCTGCGGGCGGCGGCCGGGCGCTGGCGCGAGGTACCGGTGCCCATGTACGTGGTGTCGGCGGTCTTCGTCTTCTACTACGCGATGCCGGCACTCGGCCTCACGTGACCTCCCCGGTTCTGATCCCCGGGGCTCCCTCCGCCCCGTAGAACTTCTCCGTCTCGTCGACGGCCGCCTTGAAGCGCTCGTCGAAGTCATCGCGAATGAGCGTCCGGACGACATAGTCCTGGACGCTCATTCCGCGTTTCGCGGCATGCTGCCGTAGCCGGTCGAGCAGCTCACCGTCTATCCGCAGGCTGAGCACAGTCGATCCCATGGCAAGCAGGGTTACGGCCCGGGGCGTCGTTTCATGTCACTTTCCGGATTCGACTCACTCGTTCGGGTGAGCAATTGGGCGAAGTGCCGCTCGCGCGTGTAACACGAATGGTCTTTAGATTGGGTAATGAGTTACGCTAATGAACATGCCTGACCTGATCCACGACGGCGAGAGTGCCGCCGCCGTGAGCTCCCTCCGCTCCGCCGTGATGCTGCTCAGCCGGCGCCTCAAGCACCAGCGCGTCGACGAGTCGCTGAGCCCCACCGAGATGTCGGTGCTCGGCACACTCGCGCGGTGCGGCTCCGCCACACCCGGCGAGCTGGCCCGCAAGGAGCATGTGCAGCCTCCGTCGATGACCCGAATCGTCGCGCTGCTGGAAGCGAAGGGGCTGGTCAGACTGGAACCGCACCCCGATGACCGTCGCCAGAAGGTGGTCAGCCAGACCGAGCAGGCGGAAGCCATGCTCGAAGAGAGCCGCTCCAAGCGGAACGCCTGGCTGACCGCCCTCGCCGAGGGCCTGGACGAGGACGAGTGGGAGACGCTGCGCAAGGCGGCGCCCGTGCTGGAGAAGCTCGCCCACCTGTAGCGGGGCGGACCGCGCCGGCCCCGGCCGACGCGGCGCCCGTACCGCCGCACCTCGTCAGTCAGCGAAACGTATACGCCCGAGGAGGCGAACCCCTTTGAGTACGGGATCCGGAGCAGACTCCGCCCCCGCACCGACCTCCACCCACGAGAGCAAGCCCGGCGGGACCTTCTCGTCGCTGAAGATACGCAACTACCGCCTGTTCGCCACGGGCGCCGTGATCTCCAACACCGGTACCTGGATGTCCCGCATCACGCAGGACTGGCTCGTCCTGAGCCTCACCGGCTCCGCCGCCGCCGTCGGCATCACCACGGCCCTCCAGTTCCTCCCGATGCTCCTCTTCGGTCTGTACGGCGGTGTCATCGCGGACCGCTTCCCGAAGCGGAAGCTCCTTCTGTTCAGCCAGGCGGCGCTCGGCCTGTGCGGGATCGCCCTGGCGGTCCTCACGCTCTCCGGCGTCGTCCAGGTGTGGCACGTCTACCTCATAGCGTTCCTGCTCGGCATGGTGACGGTGGTCGACAACCCGGCCCGCCAGTCCTTCGTGTCCGAGATGGTCGGCCCCGCCCAGCTGCGGAACGCGGTCAGCCTCAACTCGGCCAACTTCCAGTCCGCCCGGCTGATCGGCCCCGCCGTCGCGGGCGTCCTGATCACCACGGTCGGCAGCGGCTGGGCCTTCATGTTCAACGGCCTGTCGTTCCTCGCCCCGCTCGTCGGCCTGCTGATGATGCGCACGAACGAGCTGCACCACGTCGCCGTCGTGCCGCGCGCCAAGGGCCAGCTGCGCGAGGGGCTGCGGTACGTCTCCGGGCGCCCCGAGCTGATCTGGCCGATCGTCCTGGTCGGCTTCGTCGGCACGTTCGGCTTCAACTTCCCGATCTGGCTCACGGCCTTCGCGGACGAGGTCTTCCACGGCGGCGCCGGGATGTACTCGTTCTTCAACATCCTCATGGCGGCCGGCTCCCTGGCCGGTGCCCTGCTCGCCGCCCGCCGCCGCTCCTCGCGGCTGCGGATGCTGGTGGCCGCGGGCACGGCGTTCGGCCTGCTGGAGATCATCGCGTCCCTGTCGCCGTCCGTCTGGCTCTTCGCGATCCTGCTGGTCCCGATCGGCATGATCGGCCTGACGACCAACATCAGCGCGAACACGAGCGTCCAGATGGCCGCCGACCCGGCCATGCGCGGCCGGGTCATGAGCCTGTACATGATGGTCTTCGCCGGCGGCACGCCGGTGGGCGCCCCGATCGTCGGCTGGATCAGCGACGCCTACGGGGTCCGTACGGGCATGGCCGTCGGCGGCGCGTTCTCGCTGGTGGCCGCGATCGGCGTCGGCATCGTGCTGGCCCGCGTCGGCGGCCTCCGCCTCCGCGTCGACCTGCGCCCGGGCCGCCCGCACGTCCGGTTCGTCCCCCGGGAGGAGCTGGCGACGGCGGCCTGAGCCCAGCACGCGACCGCACCGCCCCGGCAGTGCCCACGGGCACTGCCGGGGCGGTGCGACACTCGGCGCATGAGCCGTCTCAGACTCTTCGCCGCCGTGCTGCCGCCCGCTCCCGCAGTCGAGGAACTGCGCAGTGCCGTCGCCCCGTTGCACACGCTTCCCGGTGCCGAGGGCCTTCGCTGGACGGGAGTGCCCGGCTGGCACTTCACACTCGCCTTCTTCGGGCCCGTCGACGAGGAACTGCTGCCCGAGCTGGACGCGCGCCTCGCGCGGGCCGCCCGCCGCACCGACCCCTTCCCGCTGCGCATCCACGGCGCCGGGCGGTTCGGCGGCCGGGCGCTCTGGGCGGGCGCCGCGGGCTCGCTGGACACGCTGCGGCTCCTCGCCGAACGTGCCGACGCCGCCGCCCGCCGCACCGGCATCCCCATGGAGGAGCACCGCCGCTACGCCCCGCACCTCACCCTCGCCCGCAGCCGCCGGGCCGAGGTCGACCTGCGTCCCTGGACCGACGCGCTCGGGGGCTTCGAGGGCACCCCGTGGGAGGTCGGCGAGCTGTCCCTCGTACGCAGCAACCTGCCGGTCGCCGGGGTGCGGGGGGAACAGCCCCGGTACGAGGTGCTCGCATCCTGGTCGCTGGGGAGCTGAGCGCTGCGGTTACGCTCGAAGGGTGGATCCGAAGACCAGAAACCGCGTCATGGCGGCCGTGCTCGTGCTGATGTTCATCGTCGTCGCCGTGGCGGCAGCTGCCGGGGCGTGACCCGGCGGGCCCGCCGGGCCGGGCGCCGGCCTCCGGTTTCAGCGGGGGTGCCGCAGCCGGCCGAACCGGCGACGCGGTCGGCGCGCGGACGGCCGCCGGCGGCGTACGTCCTCCCCTGAACCCCGGTCCGGCGGCGCCGGTCGCCAGGTGCCGTCCGGGGAGAGGAGCGGCGTCCGGCGTTCCGCCTGGGCCCGGATCTCGTGGTACGCCCGGTGGGCGGTGCCCTGGTACGCCTCGTTGTACGAGGCCAGGGCCGCGCTCAGGGCCGTGCCCGCGACCCCGCGCCGCCGGGCGACGACCGCGAGCCACCCGAAGAAGCCCATGACCGCGGCCAGGGCCGCGACGGCGATCAGCAGCGGTACGAGGTCGTCCATGCGACGAGCGTAGGCCCGCCGCGCCCGGCGGCGCACCCGTCGTCTCAGGGGGCGAGGGCCGCCGCGGTCTCCCGGGCGAACGCCTCCGGGTTGTCCAGCATGATGTTGTGCCCGCAGTCCGGGACCGCCACGACGCGCACCCCGTGCTCGACGAGCGCGGCCTCGCCCGCCGGCGGCCCGTCGGCCGACGGATGCAGGAACGTACGCGGGATCCGCAGGTCCAGCAGGAGTTCCCGCATGGTCGGCGTCGTCCCACGGGCGAGGTTCACCGCGCTGCGGTACAGCGCCTCGGGGCCCGCCAGTCGCATGGTCGCCCACCAGGACGGGCCCACCCGCTCGCGCACCTCGGCCAGGCCGCCGGCCAGGAACTCCTCCTCCGTGTACGCCGAGATGCCGCTGCTGCCCGGTTGGCCGGGGGCGGGGCGGGCCGGGTCCAGATTGGCGTCGACCAGGACCAGTCGGCCCACCAGCCGCGGGTGGCGCGCCGCGAGCACGATGGCCACCGCGCCGCCCATGCTGTGCCCGATCACGTCCGCGCCGTGCGCTCCGGCCGCCTCCATGGCCTTCGCCACCGCGTCGGCGTGCTCCTCCAGGGTGTAGCCGAAGTCCGTGGGGCGGTCGCTGATGCCGAAGCCGAGCAGGTCGACGAGGAGCGACCGGCCATCGGCCGGCAGGGGGTGCGTCGCGCTCGCGGCGAAGTACGGGCCGGAGGAGGCGCCGAGCCCGTGCAGGTAGACCCGGTCGGGACGGCCCCCGGTTCCTCCGGCGGCCCCGGCGGGCGCGGCGGCTCCGGGGAGCTCCACCCACCTGATGCGTGCGCCGCCGTCCGTCACCTGTGTGTCGTGCATGACTCTCCTCCTCGCGGTGTCCCTCAAACCATCGGGGAGACTATACATAGACACCGATGTATAAGGTTCTCGGGAGAGGATACGCGCATGCTGGAACTGGCCATCCTTGGATTTCTGTACGAGCAACCCCTGCACGGCTACGAGCTGAAGCGCCGGGTCGCCCACCTCACCGGGCACGTCCGCCCCATCGCGGACGGCACGCTCTATCCGGCGATCAAGCGGCTGGAGCGCGCCGGATGGCTGGAGCGCCGGACCGAACCGGGCACCAGGGCCGCCCCCCGCCACACCCTGACCCTGACCGGCCCGGGCCGCGAGGAACTGCTGCGGCGGCTGCGCGAGGCCGACGAGGTGGACATCAGCGACGAGAACCGCTGGTTCACCGTCCTCGCCTTCCTGCGCCACCTGCCCTCCCCGGCCGAGCAGGCGGGGGTGCTGCGGCGCAGGCTCGCCTTCCTGGAGGAGCCGAGCAGCTTCTTCTACGAGGGCGACCGGCCGCTCGGCGCGGAGACCTTCGACGACCCGTTCCGGCGGGGCCTGCTCACGATCGCCCGCGCGACGAGCGAGGCGGAGCTGGGCTGGCTGGCGGCGACCCTGGAGGAACTGGACGCCTCCTAGGCGGCGCGCACGGTGCCGTGCAGGTGGGGAGAGCCGGTTCGGGGATCCCCATCGCGGCGAAGCCGGCGGCGGTCGAGTGGCGCCACGGGTGCCGGGCCCGCACGTCGCCGACCAGCCGGCCCGCCGGATGGTCGTGCCCGCCGACGACGACAGGGGCCCGGCCCCCGTGATGGACCGGGCCGGGGAGCACCTCGGTCAGCCGTTGACGGTCGAGGACCTGGCGCGGCGGGCCGCGACGAGCCCGCGCAGCCTCTGCCGGCGGTTTCGGGCGGCCACCGGGGCGACCCCGTTGCAGTGGCTCCTCGACCAGCGGCTGCGACGGGCCCGGAGCCTGCCGGAGTCGACGGACCTGCCGGTCGCCGGGGCCGGCGAACTGAGCGGCCTCGGCACGGCGAACAACTTCCGCCACCACTTCCTCAAGCAGACCGGCGTGTCGCCGAGCGGCTACCGCCGGGCCTTCTTCCGGACGTGGGGCGTGACCGGGTCAGGGGCAGAGGGTCTTGCGCAGTGCGGCGTTCAGCCGCTTGCCCTGATCGTCCGTGAGCGGCCGGGCATCGGTTCCGAACCGCTGGGCCGCCAGCGAGTCGGCCTTGGGGGCGGTGATCGAGGAGCACTGGTTCCGCCCGGCGTCGATCGCCCGCTCCTCGTCCACGATGAGCTGCGGGTCGACGGCCGCGATCGCGTCCAGGTACGCGTCGCGGGCGTTGCCGGTCGGGGCGGACGGGATGCCGGCGGCCCGTTCGGCCGCGGAGTGGTCCGCGGCCGTCTTCTCCGGCGCGGGCTTCGTGACGTCCTTCTCGGCCGAGCAGGCGGTCAGCGCGAGCAGCGCGGCGGCGGCGAGAAGGAGGGGAACGGGTCTCACGGTGGCACTCTCCGTACGTAGTTCTGTGCCCCGTGAGACGGGCGAGGCCCTCGAAGGGTTGTGGTGGCATCGGGCGCTGCCGCCCGCGGCCTCCCGCACGGTTCCGGTGCGGGACGCGGACCGCCGTCGTCGTACCGCTCTCGGTGGAGAACGGTACGACGACGACGGCCCGTCGGTACTTCCGCGCTTCCGCGCTTTTGTGCCCCGGCGGGGCCGGGTCTCACCAGGCGAAGGCCTCCGGGGCGGGCCCCGGCCCCGGGAAGATCTCGTCCAGCGACGCCAGCAGCTCCGGGGACAGGTCGAGCTCCAGCGCCCGCAGCGCCGAGTCCAGCTGTTCCTGGTTGCGCGGCCCGATGATCGGCCCCGTCACCCCCGGCTGCGCGAGGAGCCACGCCAGGCCGACCTCGCCGGGCTCCAGTCCGTGCTTGTCGAGCAGGTCCTCGTACGCCTGGATCTGCTTGCGCTGCTCCGGGTCGCGCAGGGCCTCCGCGCCGCGGCCCGAGGACGAGCGGCCGGTCGCGCCCTCGCGCTCCTTGCGGATCGCACCGCCCAGCAGACCGCCGTGCAGCGGGGACCACGGGATGATGCCGAGCCCGTACTCCCGCGCCGCCGGGATGACCTCCATCTCGGCGCGGCGCTCCATCAGGTTGTAGATGCACTGCTCGCTGACCAGCCCCAGCGAGCCGCGCCGGGCGGCCAGTTCATTGGCCTGGGCGATCTTGTACCCGGCGAAGTTCGACGAACCCGCGTAGAGGATCTTGCCCTGCTGGACCAGGACGTCGATCGCCTGCCAGATCTCGTCGAAGGGCGTGTTCCGGTCGACGTGGTGGAACTGGTACAGATCGATGCGGTCCGTCTGGAGCCGCTTCAGCGACGCCTCCACCGAGCGCCGGATGTTCACGGCGGAGAGCTTGTCGTGGTTGGGCCAGGCCGCGCCGTCGGGGCCCATGTTCCCGTACATCTTGGTGGCCAGGACCACCTTGTCGCGGCGTTCGCCGCCCTTGGCGAACCAGGTGCCGATGATCTCCTCGGTACGGCCCTTGTTCTCCCCCCAGCCGTACACGTTCGCCGTGTCGAAGAAGTTCAGGCCCGTGTCCAGCGCCGCGTCCATGATGGCGTGGCTGTCCACCTCGTTGGTGTGCGGACCGAAGTTCATCGTGCCGAGCACGAGGCGGCTGACCTTGAGTCCGGTGCGTCCGAGCTGTGTGTACTTCATGGTCGTCCAGCCAACGCCTTCGAGTCCGCTCGAAGCAAGGGCACCGGGGCCGGCCGCGACTGCCGCCGGCCCCGGCCGTCGTCGGTCACGGCTGTCGGAAGGCGACCTCCGGGTGGTCGGCCGACGGCCCGTCCAGCAGCGGCTGCGGCACGCCGCGCAGATGGAGGCCGAAGAAGGCGGTCAGGTAGTCACGGGTGAGGTGCCACGACCGCTCCCCCGAGAGCGGCGCGGCGGGATCGACCAGGCCGAGCTGGTCGGCCAGCACGGGCAGGTCGGTGAAGGTGAAGTGCTCGGCCCCGGAGACCGTCAGCCAGCGCTTCCAGCCGTCCAGCCGCGCCCAGGCGGCCGACCAGTCGTTCTTCCCGCCGGGGCTGTGCGTGGTCTCGGTGCCCATCATCAGGAACGGGCGCCCGCCCAGGCCGTCCTCGGGCAGCGGCGCGAAGAAGCCGCCGTCCAGGTTCAGCCCGGCCCGCACCCGCTGGTCCCGCGCCGTGAGCGCGGCGGCACTCGCGCCCCCGACGGAGTGGCCCGCCGCACCGATCCGCCGCGGATCGACCATTCGGGCGTACGGGAGGGCCGGACGCCCCCGGACGGTCCGGGCCGTCGCCCCCGACGCGTCCGTCAGCCGGTCGATCACGAACGAGAGGTCGTGCGCCCGTCCCACGGCCACCCGCGCGTAGTCCCCGGTCGAGTCGACCTGTTCGCACGCGGTGCAGGTGAGCACCCGGCCGCCGGGGAAGGAGGTGCCGATCGACTCGTACGCGTGGTCGACGGCGGCGACGACGTACCCGCGGCTCGCCAGGTCGTTCGCCAGGGACGTGAGGGTGCTGCGGGGCATCGAGAAGCCCGGCGAGAGCACCACCAGCGGGAAGCGTCCGGGGGCGGGGCGGGCGTCGACACGTGCGTGGGTACGGGTGGCGGCGACGGTTCCGGCGGGGACGACGCCGTCGAGTCCCCTCGCCTCCAGCAGGAGCCGGGCCTCCTCCGTGGTCATGTACGCAGCGGAGCCGCCCCCTCCCGGACCGGCCGGGCGGTGCGCCGGGTAGTACACCGACACCATCAGCTCCCGGTCCGCCGAGGGCACCCACGGGTCGCGGCGCCGGTGGTCGGTCAGGTGCAGGGTCTGGGTCCCGACCGCGTGCCGGCCCCCGGGGCGCGGCAGGGCCAACTCCGTGGCGGCCGCGACACCGGAGGCGGTCGTGGTGACGGGGGTGGAAGGGGCAGCCGTGGCCGAGCCCGTGCCCAGGAGGGCGAGGGCCAGGGAGAATCCGAGCAGTGCGGAGGCGGTCGTGCCGCGGCGTCTGTTCATGCCCCGAACGGTAGGTGCGGGCAACCGCCCGGCACGTCGGCCCACGGGTGGTGAACGGAGGGGCGGAACATACCTCTGCGGGCGTACGCCGTACGCCTCTGGTCCTACTCGCACCATCCGCCCAACTCCCGCCCATCGAACCGGACATGACGGGCCGATGGTGCTACGACGTGCTCCGTGTCGCGAACCGGTCCAGGGCCGCCAGCACCGCCCGGCTCGTCGCCGCGCCACCCAGGTGCCCGGCGCCGTCGATCACGGTCAGCTCGGCGTCCGGCCACGCCTTCGTCAGCTCCCACGCGGTGACGAGCGGCCCGCCCAGGTCGAACCGGCCGTGCACCAGCACGCCCGGAATCCCCGCCAGCCGCCCCGCGTCCCGGATCAACTGCCCCTCCTCCAGCCAGGCGCCCTGCGAGAAGTAGTGCGAGCAGATCCGCACCAGCGCCTGCCGCGCCCGGCCGGGCCGCCCGCTGTACGGGGGCGGCCCGCTGTACGTCTCCTGGGAGAGCACCGCGTCCTCCCACGCGCACCAGTCGGCCGTCGCCCGCTCCCGCACGGCCGCGTCGGGGCTCTCCATCCGCCGGGCGTAGGCGGCCAGCACGTCCGGCGTCGCGTTCCCCGTGACCTCCGGAACCCCGGCCCGGAACAGGTCCCACGCCTCGGGGAAGATCCGGCCCGCTCCCCGGTACAGCCAGTCGATCTCGGAGCGGCGGGTGGTGGTGACGGCCGGGATCACGATCTCCGAGACCCGCTCCGGGTGCTGCTCGGCGTACGCGAGGATCAGCGTCGAACCCCAGGAACCGCCGTACAGCAGCCACTTCTCGATCCCGAGCCGGACCCGCAGCCGTTCCATGTCGGCGATCAGCCGGTCGGTCGTGTTGAACCGCATGTCGGTGGCCGGGTCGCTCGCGTGCGGGGTGGAACGCCCGCAGCCCCGCTGGTCGAAGAGGACGACGCGGTACAGGTCCGGGTCGAAGTACTGCCGGGCCCCCTCGGTGCACCCCGACCCCGGCCCGCCGTGCACGACGACCGCGGGCTTGCCGTCCGGGTTGCCGCACACCTCCCAGTACACGAGGTTGCCCTCGCCCACGTCGAGCATGCCGTGCTCGTACGGTTCGATCGGCGGGTACTTCTCGTCGGGCCTGCGGTCCACGGCGAACTCCCTCAGCTCTTCGACTCTTCGACTTGCCGGTTCTTCGTCTCTCCGGCCCGGGGGCGGCTCCCGCGGGCAAAGGAAGCAGCCTACGACCGGGGCGTAACCTGAGGGGCGTGACTTCCGCAGCGCGCGTTCTGGCCGTACTCGACGATCTGCTCCGTGCCGCGACCCACGAAGAGCGGGGGGCGCTGTGGCAACTGGCCGAGCAGGGACGGGAGTTGGATGCCAACCTGGTGCGCCTCCCGCCGGGCGCCGAGGTGGGCGAGCACCAGGAGGACGTCCTGGACGTCCTCCTCGTCGTCGTCGAGGGCAGTGGCCGGATCACCGCACCGGACGGCGTACTGGACCTGGCCCCGACCACGGCCGTCTGGCTGCCCCGCACCTCCCGCCGCGCCCTCGCCGCCGGCCCGGACGGACTCGCCTACCTGACCGTCCACCGCCGCCGCCCCGGCCTGACCATCAAGTCCCCGGCCACGTCCCGGATCGAGAGGCCCACCGCGCCCCCGGTCGCGCCCCCGGCGCCGCACGACGGGGGCGGCGAGGCACCCTGCATGCTGGACCGCGTCTGCCCCGCATGCGGACGCCTCTCGCACGACCCGGAACCGGTGTTCTGCAGCCGGTGCGGGGAGCGGTTCGAGTAGGCACGGCGCTGCCCCCGACCGAAGGAGAGCGAACCCGGTGACGACGGAACCCGCCCCGGTGGACCTGGTCCGCCTGGCGGACGGCGAGGGCAACAGCTGTGTCGTGCGCGTCACCGGGCGTTCCCGCCCCGGGGTGTTGACCGGCCACGACGTCCTGCGCGCCGACGTGCTCGTGTCCGCGAGCTTCCTGGACGCCAGGCTGGACGTGTACCTCTTCCCGCAGGACCTCGACGCCTGGCAGGAGGGCCTGCCCGGCCTCGTCCCGGGGCGGCAGATCGGCCTCGGCGGGGACCGCGGCCTGAGGCTCGTCCTCCGCGTGCACGAAGGCGGCCTGCTGACGGTCTCGATCGTGGACCCGGACCGCCTCACCACGCTTCTGGGGATCCGCCCGGAAGGAGACTGGCTCGCGGAACTCCGGGAGAGCGCGGACCGGGTCGGACGGACCTGGCCCGTCGAAGTCGTCGAGACGGCCCCGATGACCTACGAGTGGAGCTCACGAGCGCATCGGCCAGACGGGCCACTGGCGTCAGATCGTGTCACCGCCCGTCATGAGTGAAGGCCAGAACCCCAATTCCTCAGTGGTTCTGCGATGGGTTGAATAGAGCCGGAGCGTGAAGGTCTTCAAGAGCTCCACGATCCATCCTTCAGCGGCGGCCGGCCGAACTGATTCAAGGCGCATCCGTAGTTGGGTAAAATTTCCCACCTGGGCAGGGATTCTTGATAATTCGACTTGATGTTGTGAGGTGAATTCATCGAGGAACCCCCAATCTTCTACATCCCAGCAGTCCGCTATGACAAAGATTGTCTCTTCTTGTTCACCGGAATGCCTTATCGAGGATCGGCAGGGCCAGGTATCATCGTGCCCGATTGCCGGGTACGGGCCGAGGCCAAGGTATTGGAAGGGTGCCGCCGCGCATGTGAAGTGGAGAGTTGCTCGCCATGCCAGACCGAAACGGTCTGCCCAATCTCCCGTCGTTGGCAACTTCAAGCCGAAAGGTCGCTGCTCGGGGCGCACTTCGAAAGAATAGTAGGGGGACAGAAAGCGCTCGATCTGCCAGCCGGTGATGCTGTTTCCGTCTATACCCAACCGTTCGGCGAAAGTGGTGATCAGTGCGTCCGTTCCGCGATTGATCTCCTCGAAGTCCTCGGCGGTCACATCGAATGTGCATGTATAGTCGTTCTGTGATGCGACGCACAGTGGATGCCACAGGAGGAAATCTGGACGGTTTTGCAGGTTCTCTGGTGCGCCGTCGGTAAATTCGGTCACAGTCCGAACCCCTTATCGTCCCTAAAACCTGAGTAAACGGCATAGCTGGAGATGTTCGGCCCGCCCTTTTTCCCGTTGCAGGAGAGGCACATCGGGGCAAGGTCGTTGAGGTCGTTGTAGAACTGCACTCGCTGCCAGTGCTGGCATTTATTTCCCTGGGTCATCCAGTGGCCCGACATGGGGTTGACGTGATCCAGGCTGATCCTTTGTTTGGGGTCGTCGCGGTCCGCGAGATGTGGCGTTCTCTGATTGGTCCCGTTCCCCGGGCATACATAAGATTTTGGTTTTGTGTACAAGGGGTCGCTGGACCAGAGCGCCGGGTTGGAACGCTTTTCAGATACGAGTCGAGCGTGTTCGCTGTCGAGATAATTCAGGCTTGCCCTCGTCCAGCCGCCGTAAACCTTTGAACGGAGCGCATCCCCCTGATACTCGCTCCTCAGTACATTTCCCACCAGCCACGCCGAGGGGCGAACCAGGAACTTCAGGTTGGGGAACCCGTATTTTCGACCGGCGTCCGAAAGGGCTCCCGCAATGAACATCAGCTCCTGATCAAAATGTCTCCGCTGGGCCACGCTGATATTCGGATCCCATTCCCCTTGGCTTTCCATCTCTGTCAGCATGGCCTGAAGTGCTGCCAGTTGCCCCAATACGCTGGCGCGCTCGTTGTTGTCGGCAATCACTTCCGGGGCGTCGGCGGTGGCGTCCGATATGAGCTTGCTCAGATCTTCGCGGCTGAGTGAAGCCATCTGGATCTGAGGTTTTTTATTGACGATCTTCAGGAAGAGGGTGTGCGGCTCACCCTTGATGGTGAATGATTTGCGTACTTCTTTTACGGTCGGTTTTTTATTGCCGTCTTGGTCGGCTTGTGTGGGGTGATCCTTCTCTTTGTTCTTGTCTTTGCCTTTGAGTTTGTTCCAGAGGGCTTTGCCTTTTTTGGTGATGAGGTTGACGATTTTGTCGATGGCGCGGTTGACGGGTCGGGCGACGGTGTGGAAGACGGATTTGACTTTGTTGGCGAGGTTGCCGATGCCGAGGAGTGAGGCGAGGAAGCCGATCAATAACGGGATGCTGGCGGCGAGGGCGGTTTCGACCATTTTGGGGACGCCGGCCTGGCCGCCGTTGGCGATGGCGATGACGGCGTCGAGGACGGCGTTGACGAATTCGATGATCTGGGCGCCCTGGTTCACGATGAACGTGACGATGTCGATGATTCCCTTGACCGCGCGGACGAAGGCGGAGGCGGGGTTGAGGAGGGAGACGATCCAGGTGATGCCGGCGATGATGACGGTGGGGATGAGGTAGCTGGTGAGTTTTTCGAGGATGGTGGCCTTGAGGTCGCCGGCCTCGGCCTCGATCTCCTTGACGGCTCCCGCCGGGCCTTCGGTGGCGAGTTTCTTCGCGACGGGGACGGAGGACTCGACAGCGGTCATCGCCTGGTCGGGGATGCCCTTGCGGGTGATGCGGGCGCGGATGTTGTCCCAGGTCAGGCCGAGGAGGGAGGCGATGAGCTGGATGATGCCCCTGAGGTCGAACTTCTGGG